>CAZTGJ010000388.1:0-2658 GCA_964613025.1 uncultured Thermoplasmata archaeon
CATATCACCCCAGTGTTCCACCAATTGTAATCTTGCAGTGCTTCTACAACCTAACTCTTTCATTTCCTTTTTACATAGAGAACAGCAAGTATGATGACAGCAGCCACAACCGCAGAGAACATCATATAGGTTTCCTTGGAGATCTCATCGTTCTTCTGGTAGTATATGATAGTAGATCCGGCAACCGGCCCATCCTCCGAACAACCATGGTAGAATACTTTCATGATGGCGAAGTCATCCTTCAGCTCATTTTTCTGCTTGATGCTCACGCCGTACTGGAGGGATCCGTTCTGTTCGATCTCGCCTGTCTCCGGGGATACCCCCAAAGTAAAGCCGCTGGTCCTGCTAACGGATTCCACGGTAATGTTCATTGAGTCGTCTCTGTTCCCGGAATTTGTTCCCTTGAAATCCAAAACAGTTCTCTTTCCCTCTTCAGCTTCTATTGTAACACTCGTCAAGGGTTCGAGGTAAGGAAGTGAGAATGGGTCCACCCGTATCAATAACGGTGCGGAATGAGAATTGCCATCATCCCACTCAACCCCTCCTCGTTCCACAGCTTGTGCATTGATCGATATTACGTTATGATGAGCAAACGTTCCTTTCGGAGCATAGACATGCAGATTGAATTCTTTTTCTCCATTGGCAGGGATCCGCTGGTATCGATTGAATCCTAATGATACAACATCAGCCTCGGTAGTGACCCTCGCTACCTGCTCAAAGGCTTCGTTATTCAGGAGTGTGACCGTGACCATCCCGAAACAACCGTTATCAGCGGTCGCTGGTGATACATCAAGATCCACATTACCATCTACAACGATCCCATTCACTGCGCTCCCGTTGGGAATTGCACAAATTACCAGAAGGATGACCAGCAGGACAGAAAGCACTCCCTGTGGTGTTCTTCGTCTTTTCCTATCTGCAATCGCCCATCGGTTCCCCACCCCGCTCCCGCTTCCGAATAGAACGAGAAGAATAAGGAAGATCATCCCCACGCCAACGAGAGCTCCAACCATTGATAATTCACCGAGACCAGAGCTTCCCATGGTTCTATCCTCAATCACATTCACGGTGACCGTTGCTTCCTCCCCCCCTCCTGCGTCCGCCAGGGAATATATTCGGTAGTCAATGTAATGAAGTGATGTGGGAGCGTTGTCCGACACTGTGACAATTATGGGATAGTAAAATTCGGTTCCGGCCTCCACCCTGATGTAATCCACCACGGGATACGCCTGAACCTCATCCCCATTGAAGAACTCAATAGCGAAATAATTCACGGAGTTACCCGTATTGTTCATCCAGATGGTGGTCTCCTTTGCCTCCCCCTTCCCCACCGTCACATTCAGAAAGCCTGGATTAATATCATGATTTCGCGGCAGTATCACCAGGGCAGATGAATCTCTCTCCTTGACACCGTCAAAGGGAGCACCGTTCACATGAGTAACCGATGCATATACTATAGCACGGGCGGTTCTCTCAGGCTTCGAGGACAGCGCCGCAATCGCACCGGGAACTGTTTCAGATGAATAAGGACCGACGTTGATTGATTGGATCCCAGGGGATGCTAAATAACCTGCAGCACTTATTTGGATACGTATCCCTAATGAGTCGGCGCACTGGTTTGTGACCACGATTTCGAATAATCCGATATTGGTGTCAGGGTTGACGATCACGAGACCATCGTTCACATCGAGATCGAAATCAGGTATCACTTCTCCTTTCACCTCACTATCCTCCACTGGAAGGGTCTGGATGAATCCACAGCAGATCATGACGATGAGCGCTATCCTTACAGCCGGGTCCATGGTGGTAACTCCAGAGTTCGAATAGTCGGATTGTTAATAAAGTTGATGGTTAAGTTGTATGACATTTCTTTAACGACGACGGGGACGAGTGAGGAACTTGCTTCCGAGCTGCGGTTGACCTCGCAAGGTCGATAAGCCAGATTACGCGGATTTAATGAGGAATCTAACGGTAGAATATTCAGGAAAGTTTTCATAACTGGTTTCTAGACAGTTTCCTTGTGCAACCACTCTTTCAATTGAATTATTGATATGATACTTCAATCTTTGGTTTAAAGATTAGAGTCTTATCAGAGCCTTCAGTGTGTCAAACGTAGGACACCATTCCTTCCTCGCTGGAATAAAAATGTATCTGGCAGGATATCCACTTTGATACCTTTACTCCTGACATCAGCAAGTAGTTTCTCCATATGAGCATATGGTCGTGCATCAGGTCCTTGAATCGGGTAGATTCGTACTTCCTTTGAGCTTCCCCTGTATAACTCCAAAATGGACGACAAATGAAACGTGTAATCGAGTTTATCACTGTAGAGAAATAGAAAATGTCCACTCAATACCAAATCGAAGCTGTTGTCTTCAAATGGCAAGTTAGGCAGTTCTGCTTTCATATATCGGTTTTCGAGAATTCCATTCTGATAATCTTCTTGAAACCGTTGTAACGCTACCATTCTGAATTTTTTTAGATCATTGATGGAAGAATAAAAATCCCAATTATAGAGATGGGATACCAGCGATACTCTCTCAATAACATGCTTGATGTCATCATTGGCATGGAATATCAAGTCATCTAATTCATTGCCAAACATTGGGTAGTGTCCTAAGTTATACCGCATAATGGGTCATTAAAAATTCATCCCAT
>CAZTGJ010000389.1:0-2616 GCA_964613025.1 uncultured Thermoplasmata archaeon
ATACACTTGGAACATGCAATTAGTATAAAAAGTTTGGTTTTTAACTATAATTATGGAGATCAATATTCCCGGTTTTTTCATCGGGATCGCTGCAACGGTCTTCATGGCTCTGGGGATAATAGCAATCGTATTCCAAGAACAGGTCAACACCTGGCCGGTTTTCTTTATATCCGTAGCTATTTCATTGATTACATTCTATGGTACCATTAAATTCTACCAAAAATTGTCACCTCCGGAAAAGCAATTGTCCCATGTCAGCTCCGGTTCCTCGCTTATCGGTGAAATCGCTACTGTGGTTAAAAAAGTGAATCATGATACAATCGAAGGAGATGTGCGAATCCAATCAGAAATTTACAGTGCCCGTGCATACGATGACGTCGTTATCGAACCCGGAGCCAAGGTTGAAGTTGTGGAAAGCAGTGGCGTTCATCTCAAGGTGAGGGAGATAAGGGAGGGATTTCCCAAGAAAATGACTTCTTCTGTCAAGTAATGATCACAATCAGCCATATTATAAATCGAAATTGAGAAACAAATGTGAATAAATGAAGAAATCGAAAAAAGAATGAAAAGGAAAGGAATATGGGAAATCTAGCGAAATATAACATCAAGGGGAAATTGAGATGGAAATAATTATATTGATAATCATATTTGTATTGATAATCGCTCTTATTGGTCTTTCTGGAGTTCGTATTGTTCAGCAATGGGAGCAGGGTATATACATGCGGCTCGGTAGATTCAAGAGTCTATTGAACCCGGGAATGAACTGGGTGACGCCAATAATCTCCCAGGTCATTCGTATGGACCTTCGGACACAGGTTCTCGATGTGGAGCCACAGGAGGTTATCACCAAGGATAATTCGCCGGCTAAAGTGGATGCAGTCATTTACATCAGGGTCATGGACCCGAAGAATGCGAAATTCGAGGTTACAGACTATCGGGAAGCCACGGTGAAACTTGCCCAAACTATGCTTCGATCTGCAATCGGGGACATGGAACTGGACGAGGTTTTTTACAATCGACTTGCCCTCAACGAGAAACTTCGCACCCAGCTTGACATTGAGACCGACATATGGGGAGTGAAGGTTGAAAAGGTGGAGATCCAGGAAGTGGACCCTGTGGGACCGGTGAAGGCAGCTATGGAGAAGCAGACGGCAGCTGAGAGATTGAGAAGAGCTGCTATACTCACGGCCGATGGGGAAAAACGCAGTGCCATCCTGGAGGCGGAGGGGAAGAAGAGGGCACGGATCCTCGAGGCAGAAGGAGTGAAGCAGTCGAATGTTCTCGAAGCCGAGGGAGCCAGGCTTGCCAGGATACTTCTTGCCCAGGGTGAATCACAGGGACTCAGGATCTTAACCCTGGGAGCATCAACACTTGATCGGAAAGCGTTGACCGTCCTTTCTCTAAATGCTCTGAAACGCCTTGGTGACGGCCGGGCTACGAAGATAGTATTTCCCTTTGAGGTCACAAAGCTCATGGAGAGTGCTTCCGAGTATATTGGTTCAGGAAGAGAAGTCCCAGAGGTGGGGATTCAGGACCAGGCAAGTCTCGAGCGAACTATCGGAAAGGTTGATGACATCATAGGAATCATACCCACCCATGATGCGCTCAGACAAGAGATGGAAAAGATCGAGAAGGAAATCAAGAAGGATATTAACAGTAGTGAGGACATGGCTGGGGTCAGCTCGAAGAGTCGAGTTGGGGACCTTGAATCTTCGGATGGGTGATCAACATTCTTTTCGAGCACCTTTCATAATTAAATTCCCTTCCATCTATTCCCCCTTTCCCCTCCTTGACCTTTCCGGCTCTCCACGTAAATCATCTTCCTCCACTAATTCCCTCCCCCCCTCGTATCTCCGCCATCAGTTTTTCCTTTCCCACTTTTCTTCCCAGCCACTCGTCACCCTCCATCCCCCTTCCTTATCCCCATACCAATTTCATCTTTCATCAATTTTCCCTTTCCACAACCTATTCGACGAACGCAAACTTTTTATCCTGCAACCCCTGACCGGGAACTATGAAACTAATCGGCATCGCAGACACCACCTTCGCACGATTCGACATGGCAAGCTCTGCAATGGAGGAGCTCAGTGGCACGGGAACCGGATTCAAGTTCGAACGATATACCGTTCCAGGTGTCAAGGATCTCCCTGTGGCCTGCAAGATCCTATTCGACCGGGGATGCGATCTGGTCATGGCCATGGGAATGCCGGGAAGCAAGCCTATCGACAAGCAGTGCGCCCATGAATCATCCACCGGTCTCATCAATCTGCAGATCCTGCTTGGGAAACATGTCATCGAGGTCTTTGTCCATGAGGATGAGGCTGATGGGGCCAGGGAGCTTGCATTCCTCATGGACAGAAGGGCTCGGGAACATGCCGTCAATGCCTACAATATCCTGTTTCATCAGGAGGTCCTGAGGAAGAATGCAGGAAAGGGGAAGCGGCAGGGGTACGAGGACGCCGGCCCCGTTCAGTAGGCAATGAAGAATTCATCACCGTATTCCCATCGTCCCTTTCTCCCACCCCCACCCCCCTTCCCCCTCTCCTGCTAAAATCGATACCAAGTGAACTACTACCCCCTAAAGGGGGCAGCGTCAAAGTGTTAAAATGCTTGTTT
>CAZTGJ010000390.1:0-2612 GCA_964613025.1 uncultured Thermoplasmata archaeon
TACTGAGGAGAGAAATGAGGAGATTGTATTTTTGCAGATTCCTACAAGCTAATGTTGTTTAGTTTATATTTGAATAGGTTGATTGATGAGATTCTGATCCAATTATTTTATAATAAATTATCGTATCAATCTATTGATTGGAAATTTATAAAATACAACTATTTTTCAGGTTATATGCGTACACCCGAATGTTTAAATAATACGTTGCGGGATTTAGGTATCTCTGTCGATTGGAGAATTGCCTATGTGTCATGCCATGCCTGATATTATCACGAGCCTGATTCATCTCGAATCAATTTACCCGGCTTGTGCTTTCAGTTTATCCGATCGTTGTACAAACCCATACGTTGAGGTATGGAGGTGAATAATTGAGGAGAAAAGCACCAGTTCTGCTAACAATCGCGATAATAATAATCGGAATCCTTGGAGGAGCGGCTCTCATCTATCTTCCGGGTACGGATGCACCGCAAGCACGTCTCTCACTTCATGATGCCGACGGGATAAAATCGGTTTCCGTGGGTGAAACTGCCGAATATGTCATCAAAGTGAGGAATGACGGAGGAACACGAGGGCATTTCGAGATCACCACCGAAGGTGAGGCAGAGGGTTGGACATCGAGCATAAGTCACGACACCCTCAATCTCGGATCAGGGGATTCCCAGAACATTCAGCTTTTTGTTCCCCCTCTCTCGGCGGATGCCGAACCCTGGATCGATGTGAATGTCAGGGCAACAAGAGCCGACAACGTCACCGTCGTCGGGACCACTACCTACCTCAAGGGAACGGTTGAGATACGGAAAGTCGGATCAGATACGTGGGAAGAATACACCTCCGGCACCGACATAGGCGAAGGGGATGACATCAGGACTGGTGAGAATTCATATATCCAGTTGACGTTCGGAGAACAATGCTCCATTTTCCTCTATCCTAACTCTCAAATTCACTGCACAAACTCATATCACATTGATGGTGATCTTACTTACTGGTTTACCATGGTCACAGGTAAAGGTGCATTCCGGGTCGATCTGGAAACGCCGGATGATGACTTCACACTCACTTTGGATGATGGTGGCAGTGTTGAAGTCCTCAACGCCAATATCGCGACATTCGTTGCCCAGGAAGATGGATACGTACGAGTGTTGCGTGGAACTGTTACCATTCAGGGTCCGCCAACCCGGGGAGAGGAAGGGATTCGGGCGGATGAGCAGATCACGGCAGGATATGATTCGGATGGAAATTCTTTCGATACCGCTATGATCAGTTATTCGAATACGAATGTCAACGCAGTCCTGAAGGGTGTGGGAGCCAGCATGGGGTTCGAGAATCCCGGCAACTTCATTGCCAATGGAGACCTGGATGGTTTTGTCTTACGGCATGCCGGGACGGATGAATTCTATCTTTTCAATGGAGATGCGACCTTTGTCGAATTGGATATCTCAGTTATCGGCACGGAACCATTCGATCTCACCTATGCTCAGTCCACCCCGGATTCCAAGGTCTTCACCTTCAAGAACATCGATACCGCGGCAAATACTATGTTCGTTCGATTTCAGGAGGATAAGACATTCATAAGCAGTACGTCCGATGTTACTTATGATTTTGAAATACAGAACAGTGATGGCGGTATATTTACTGTGACGGATGTGAAATTGGATGCTAATCAGGGTAATAGTTTTAAGGTCATTGATTTTGCGGACATCGGTAAAACTGACACCTCACCCGTGGTCTTCGGTATCGACAGGGATGGGGACAATAATATTGATGAAACAGTTGATATCAAATCTGGGATGACCGGAGATAAGCTCACCGATGCTCTTGAGGATGATGACGAGGATGAAGATGAAGACGAAAACCTAATCTGGTATGGCCTGATCGTGATTTTCCTCATATTACTCTGTGTATTTTACTACATGTTCGTACTTTCCGGCAAGGGAAGGAGACCGCGGACGAAACAGGACAGGGAAGAAGCATTCCGGCGATTGCGGGAAGACCTCCTACGTCCAAAGGAATTGGGCGCGGATCAGGTTGGGATGGATGATGAATCCTGGGATGAGATATCACCGGAAATGGGTATGTATGCCCCTCCCGAACCCACGTTACCCTCTACTGTCCCCTTCTCAGTTCCCTCGACCCCTATGGATGAGCAGGTACCTCCCGAGACCACTGCACCTGAGGAATGGAAACCCGAGGAGGCCGCAGTTCCAAAGGAAGTAACCGATATCAGGGAGAAGATAGAGAGATCTGACTTCCAGACCATGGAGGACTATCTGAAAGAGGAACCCGGGACCCTGAAATACATCGAACCCGAGGAACTTCGGAAGAAGGTGAAGAAGCAGACCGATAATATGGAAGAATGGTGGGACGAGTGGAATAAAGAGCTTGATGAGATCATGAAGTAGAACCTCACTCAGCATTCAGAGGGCAAAACACCGACGCCCTCATTCCTTCCTTTTTCTACCTTTCCAGACTTGCCCCTGCCCACCCTCAATTCTTCCAGACTCCCCCTTCCCCTCTCCCTCCTGCCCACCCTCAATTCTTCCAGACTCCCCCTTCTCCTCTCCCTCCTGCCTACCCTCAATGCTTCCCCAACCCCTCCTCCACTCTCCCTCCTG
>CAZTGJ010000391.1:0-2597 GCA_964613025.1 uncultured Thermoplasmata archaeon
CCATACGTTAAACTTATAACCGAAATCAATTGTTAGAGATGAAGTGAGCATTTCCTTTCGCTTAGAGTTCTGTTACAAGATTTAAAAAATTTATGATTTTTGGTGAAGAAATGCTACATATTTCATGAATCGCACTCGATAAGCCATATAGAGGGTAGAAACCTACCTTATCTATCATTATTGTTTTCGAAACCTATTATCAAACGGAGGAATTGAAGATCATATCGGAATTGAGCTCTCAGGTTTTTCATAATCTCGGAATTCTCGGCACACTGCTCATGTTGTCAGGTATGATATACAGCATTCGAAAGCGTATTGATTTCCGAATAGGAGATACGGTATTCTGGCTTAAATATCACCGATGGTCCTCTCTCGTTGGTCTTATTCTAGTTTTGATACATACGGAGGGGCGTGTTTACGGATTAGCTGGATTGTCAATATTTCTGCTACTGGTCATTACGGTTAGCGGTTTTATAGGTCTGTACATCTTTACCCGTATTCCACGAGATCGATTCGGTAAAGTAAGAAAGCTTAAGGAACTCAAGAATGAACTGTTTGCTATCGTAAAGGATCTTGATCAATTAGATCTCGATAGAAGGAGCCCAGAGGATAGAAAAGATTTCACGGGGACGATCACCAAGGAAGGGAGTGGGGAAGTGGGGGGAGGAAATTTTCAACCCATTATTTCCATCGCGGTAGAGAATTTTTCCAATCGGATGAGGGCATCATTCATCCATGATCGTGTTACTAAGCTTGATCAAAAGAGGAAACGAATTCAACAGCAGATCGATCGGCTCGATACCATGCGATCACTTCTTGCAGGATGGCGATCATGGCATAACCTCCTGAGTGCATTATTTCTGCTTACCGTGGTGATCCATGTGATATCTATCTTCTACTATGGGGATTATGTGCGGTGGTTGAAATGATCCGGCTGAATACGATAGCAAAGGTAGTTATCCTCGTTGGTGGAGTGATCCTGATCCTTGCATATGCGTATCTTTTTCCGGACTCGCTCATGCCTGGAGAACTCTCCGAAGCTCACGAGGACGAAGCGTGCGATGATTGTCACTCCTCCTGGGAAGGAGTTTCCGATGCAAAATGCAAGAGCTGTCACGAGGAACTAGAAACCCCCTGGCACAACGAGACCTCCAACCGTACCGATTGCACATCCTGCCATGTGGAGCATCGGAAGGAAACGACAAAAGATCATTTTTCTGCTGACTGCATAACTTGTCATGAGTCGAATCATACAACTGAGGATTTACCTGACGATTGTGAGTTTTGCCATTCAACCGAGACCTGGATTGTTAGAGAGATAAGCCATGGGAAACTGCCAGATGATTGCGATTCGTGCCATGACGATGTTCACCCTGACCAGGATCTGAATGAGTATGAATGCACTGATTGTCATGATCATCCCGATGTCGAAAGGATCGATTATGATCACACCTCACGGGAGGTTGAGAAACTTTCAAGGAAAGATGACCACAGTCGGCGGAGTAATCCATGCTACCGATGTCATGATAAGGAGAGGTTCGACGAGTATAACTGTCTGGACAGTGGATGCCATGGTTCCTCGAAGGAGGATAGGAAGCATCGGAAAGAGGATGCTGAGGATTGGAAGGAGCGGGACTGTTTTGAATCGGACTGCCATTCCGAGGATGATGACGACGACGATGATGATGATGATGATAGAGGGGGGAGTGACACTGATGAAGAAGAAAGCGGCGGGGTGAAAGCAGAGAGTTTCATAGGGATAAAAAGGGATGAAATCTCTGTCGACATTTCTATCCTTCCCACGATTTATGCTGTGGAAGTGGTTGGTAGTATTGCTTTTCTCTCCACGTTATTCGGTTATCTCTATCTCTTGAGGCGGAGGCACATATGACAAGATCGATCGTACGGGATCTGAACAGCTGTATAAACTGTGCATCCTGCCTCAAGGCCTGTAAGAAACGACATGGTTTATCGCGCATGACTATGGAGGGGGAGACCATCGGCTGCTTATCCTACCCGAAGATATGCAGACAGTGTGCCCATCCGGAATGCGTTCAGGCATGCCGTTTGGGAGCTATGGTGAAAGATGGTGACATCGTACATATAATTCCTGAAAAGTGTGTTGGTTGTGGTTTATGTGCGAAAGCATGTCCATATGATGCGATTACTATGATGGAAGCGGATAAACTCGATAAGAAGAGATTTTGGCAGCGGAGGAAGGAAAAAGCAACCACGAATAAAAGGAAGACCTTGCGACCCATGAAATGCGATCAGTGCTATGGATACAGAAGTCCAGCATGCATCGCCGCCTGTCCCACACGGTCCCTCAGGATCTCCACCTCTGTTGAAGAGTAGGATAACGATCGACGACTTTAAGGACGTACGGGGTGGGAGAAAAATTATTCAAATCAATATATATGCTGCGTTCGCAATCACTTAAATGGAAAATTATGAAAACTGGCCTATGAAAATTGGTGGTAAGAAAGACGCGAGAGGGAGATTCGAACGTCAAATTTAGGGATGAATTATTGTTTTTGGGATGAGATTTTTTATAGTACATAAAGTATGAAATAATTCGGAAAAGGGAGGGGTAGCCA
>CAZTGJ010000392.1:0-2574 GCA_964613025.1 uncultured Thermoplasmata archaeon
GGACGCTTTCATCTCCCACCTGAAGGAGGGAGGGTTTCGCTTCAAGTAACTAAAGCGAATGAAGATGCTTTACGCTAATAAACGCAAAGCATTTACTAGACTCAGGAGAGGTCCTTTATTCATGGTTCCTTCGCGTTAGAAATATTATTTATGTTTTTTCTTGCCCTTTCTACTCTTTGGGTTCTACATTTCTACTCTTTGGATTATTGATTTAATTGAAATATATCGATTCGTAGTTGGAGGCGGAGGGCAGGGTGGGGGGGGCATGATTCTTACTTCGCAGATTGTGATCAGGGATGACGTATAAGGAATGCTGTATGGGGAGGCGAATCCAACTCGATGTTCACTCTTTGCTCTCTTCGCACGCTTCGGAATCCTTATGCCTGACAGTCATTGGGCCACCCAGGGGATTCTCCGAGATATTGAATACCTCGGGGAACATCTTCATGAGATCAAGGAGCTTCTTTTTTCCATAGGTTCTGGGATCGAAACCCGGATCGATGTTGTGCAGTGAAATGCCGATCTGGGAGAGGAGACAACTCCCGTCCTCGCACTGGGTGAGGTCCACAGCCTTTACCAGGAGGTCACACAGTTCACTTATATCCTGACTGAAATCCGTAACTGTCCCACTGCTCGGTCCCTGATTCGAGGGGTCATCGGTATTTCCGAAGGGTACCAGATTCTCGGTGTAGACAAATATGTTGCATGCCTTGACGAAAGCCTCCGGTGTCATTCGCTTCCCGATCCCGATCACCATTTTCCCCCCCTCACGCAGTCGTGTGGAAAGCCTGGCAAAATCACTGTCACTTGAGACGATGACGAATACATCCACGTCCTCCTTGTGCAGGATGTCCATGGTGTCGATGATGAGGGCGCTGTCCGTGGCATTCTTCCCTGTGGTATTGCGGAACTGCTGAACCGGCTGGATAGCGTGACTCTGAAGCATGGACTTCCATCCCGTCATCTGGTGCATGGTCCAGTCTCCGTAGATTCGTCTGAAGGTCATCCTCCCGTATTTAGTTGCCTCGTCCAGCATGGCATCAATGAGAGCAGGCTGGGCATTGTCCCCGTCTATGAGCATGGCAACATTCCTACCGAATGTGGCTTTTTCGTTCCAGTCGATTTCAGGCATGATCTCACCTTTTCACATTTTTCGTTTTATCTATCACTGGTGCTTCTCAACCATACACCTCGCACCCAAGCAGACAATTCTCCTCCAATTTCCCCCTCTTATAATCCCACGTACTTGGCATAGAGTGACTTGGCCACGTTCTGATCCTTGGTACCGTGGACGATGATGCGTCCGTTCTTGAAGATCACCAGTTCATACTGATTGGTGTCGAGTTTGACACAGATCTTGTTTACCATTGCCCCCTCCACCTTCTCCATCCTTGCCACCAGATCGCTGAATCGGAATCCCTCTTTGTTAATGGGAGTGATCTGCACGGAGTTGGTGCCACAGAGAGAGGTGATGATCTCTCGTTTGCCCCCTTCCAGGAATTCGTACGTTCCCTTTCCACAGCACGGACAATCGGGATTGCGATCGATCTGCATGGATCGGTAGGAATGATCCCAAATATCCCAGATGAGAAGATCCGGTGAGTATGGTTTTCCAATGAGGATCCGCATGGCCTCCGTGGATTGGATGGACGCGATTATCGAAGGAATGGAATTTATCACTCCATAGGTATCACAGGTGTCCATGGAGCCGGCATCCGGGAGGTGGGGTACGATACATCTGAGGCAGGGGGTGGAATCGGGGATTATGTTCATGGTCATTCCGTAGGTTCCGATTGCCCCTCCGTAGATCCAGGGAATGGAATTCTTCAGGCAGGCGTCGTTGATCAGGAACCGAGTCTCCATGTTGTCGGTCCCGTCCAGAACCAGGTCAGCTCCCGTGATGATCCCTTCTATTGTTGCGTAGTTCACATCCTCCACCATAGGAATGATCTCGATGTCCGAGTTGATGTGAGCCAGCTTCTCAGCACTTGCAACGGCCTTTGCCTTTCCCACATCCAACTCTTGAAAGAGCATCTGTCTCTGCAGATTGCTCAGCTCCACAAGGTCCCTGTCCACCATGGTGACCTTTCCCACTCCCCCCCTCACCAGATTGTTAGCGATCACTGATCCCAATGCCCCACATCCGACGATCACCACGGAACTTTCCAGGAGTTTTTCCTGTCCCGACTCTCCGATCTCATCGAGAATGATCTGTCTGCTGTAGCGGTCCTTTTGCTGATCAGTAAGCGCCATTCGCCTTCCTCTGCCTATCCACCTGTCGGGAAGGTATAAATCTGTTTTGCCTCCCGCAATCCCCTTCCCCCCCTCCCCCCCACCTTCCATTACAACTCCGTTTCAATCTCTCTCTCTTTTCCCCGCTATCCTGGATTGTAGGATACTGGGTGATAAGTGTGTGATCTTGATTTTACCGCAGAGGCTCGCAGAGAAAACCTTCAGGCTTCACGATCCAAACGATATCTCGCGTAGAGGAGATATGTGATAGCCATACTCTGCGTTCCTCGGCGTATCTCTGCGGTAGAAATAGAATCCTCCAGCTTTACCTCTTTCTTCTAC
>CAZTGJ010000393.1:0-2567 GCA_964613025.1 uncultured Thermoplasmata archaeon
TCCTTGGAGACAACTGAGTAGGCAGATGAAATATTTGCCAAGATATCGGACGATTCTTGACTAATTGTAAACTGGCATAAAAGTCTCAGGTCTGAATTAGAAGTCGGAACCGTGACACAAATGTCTGACGCAAGTGCCTTTTTGGACAAGGTCTTATTCTCCAAAAAGGTTATTAATAAAGAACGAATTAAATGTTTGGGTAGGTTGAATTGCCGCAAAATCGAATAGTTTAGTCATGTCAGGACTGAACCAAAATCTTTTTTAACCTCACCCATGAGTTTCTCGCATGGTCCATGAGACCGGCGAGGATGGACCCTCCAAGGCACCATCCAAACCTTCGAGTTCTTCCAACGGTTCATTCGGCCGATTTGTCGGTTCCGTGGAGAGCACCTACGAAACTCTCATCGAGAAAGGGAAGCACAAGCTTGGCTACTATCGTCCCGAAGTCACGGAAAACGACAGATTTCTCATGTCCTTCCTCATTTATTTCACCGTCTTACTGATGGTGGTATTCACCGCTGATTATCTGGCTCAGACCGTCTACGAGGACTCCAACAGTCTCGGTCCCCTTCAGCAACTGGAAGTGGAGATCGTCTACTCAGTGCAGAAGGACGTGTTCGGAATGCCGGTGAGCGTGAACCGGACCGACAACACCATCTGGTACAATGTTGACGCTGAGTGGAACGGCCAGAACTTCACCAAGGATGAGAAGATCGGTGGATTCGGCCTGCAGATCGATTCTGTCTGTACCGGATTCCACGAAATGGTCTTCCTGGGTGTATTGATCATCGGGTTCAGAGGGCCGCCGGTGAAGCTTCGTCTCAAATGGGCGGGGATCCTCCTGGGGGTCGTTTTCATCGAGAATCTCATCAGGATCTTCGCACTCTACCCCCTGGCCCTTTATAAAGGACGGGAATTCGAGGACTGGTTCCACTTCTACTGGTGGCATTACGGTCAGTATGCCTTCATCATGATCCTCTTCGGATTGTGGTTCTTCTTCGTTGCCAGGAAGTATGTGAACCCTGACGAGTTCGGAGGGTCACCAAAGGGAAAGGATGAACCTTCGGGAAAGGACGAGAGCTCCAGTGAAACCAGTGACGATGCCCACCCAGAAGGTGGAGAGGTCAATCCGGACGGTGCAGAGGTGAAAGAGGGGACTGAAACAAATGTCAAATCGAAGTCCGGAACAGAACCGTCCCAAGTAGGGAGTGGGACAGACCCTTCAGTGGTAAAAGAGGCTGATGAGACGCCCCTGTTCCTTCCCGATGATCCCGAGGAAATGGTACCGGATGATCATTGATCCGGACACCCAACTCCTGCGATCCTTCACCCAAGTTTTTTATAAAAAGTCTGCCGTTTCATTGGTATGCCACCGTTCTCTGGTTTGAGAAAGAAGAAAGACAGCAGTGTCGGTGATGACGACCCAAGAAAGGCCGCAAAAAAGCTCAATGATAAAGGAACGGTTCATTCCCGGGCAGACCAGCTCAGGAAGGCTGTCAGGGAGTACGACGAGGCCATCAAGCTGAGACCCGACTATGCACAGGCATGGTACAATAAGGGTGCTGCGCTCTTCAAACTGGGAAAGGTGAAGGAGGCCATCGAGTGCTATCTCAAGACCGTGGAACTGAAAAAGGACCATCGACGGGCCTGGATCAGTCTGGGGAACGTGTACATGGTCCTTGGGGAGTTCCACAAAGCCGAGAACTATCTCACCAAAGCCCTGGAGATCAAACCGAATGATGTGGAAGCTCTGAGCAGCTATTGCTATACTCTCATGGAACTGGACAGGATGGAAGAGTGCATTGAAACCGGAAAGAAAGCCGTGGCCATAGATTCCGAGCATAAAAGAAGCTGGCACAATCTCGGTCTCGCCTATGAGAAAACCAAGGACTACGGGATGGCTCTGAACTGTCTTGATAGGGCTATTGCGATCGATCCCAACTTCCAGGAAGCGTGGTATAACCGGGGTTTCGTTCTTGATGCCCTGGGAGATCATGAGGGTGCGTCCAAATGCTTTGAGAATGCGGTGAGCTTTCCCCAGAACGATGAGGTGAAATGGAACAATCAGGGTGTGGCTCTGGTCAAACTCGGTAAGATCCTCAAAGGGCTGAGATATTACGACAAGGCACTCCAGATCAATCCGGAATACGGACGGGCATGGTTCAACAAAGGGAAGGCACTCTTCAAGTTGGGCCTCCACCTACAGGGTCTGGACTGCTTCATCAAGGCAACAACCTTTGATCCGAATAATAAAAGCGCCTGGAACAATCGGGGAGTGTGCCTGAGGTTGGAGAAGAGGTATACCGAGGCGATCGTCTGCTATGAGAAGGCTATCAGGATCAAGGAAAATTACGAATGGGCCTGGCACAACAAGGGACTTGCACTGGCATCCATCGGGAAGCATCAGGAGGCCATTGAATGCTATCGGAAAACCCTGGAGATAAATCCGGATTTCCTTGATGCCACAAAGAACCTCATGATCAGTGAGAAGGCTCTTGGAAAAGTAAAAGGCCTTTAGTTACTTGAAGCGAAACCCTCCCTCCTTCAGGTGGGAGATGAAAGCGTCC
>CAZTGJ010000394.1:0-2556 GCA_964613025.1 uncultured Thermoplasmata archaeon
ACATCGACCCCATGGACAGAAATACTCTGATACAAGAAACCAAATCATATATGATGCTCTGGAAAACATCATCCCCCGAGGAGAGAGAGATAGCTCTGGAGCATTACTCAGAAAATCTGTACACATTGCTGTCCGATCAGCAGGAGGAGTGGCAGGGGGCAGTGGGGAGGGGGAAAGAGAGGATCCAATTGAATATCAACCGGAACATCGAGGAGTTCAACCGGATCCGGACCCTTGAAAACTCATATCCTGACCACAACATGCACATCCCTCTCAGGAAGCGGTCATTCAAACGATTCTTTCTGCAGAACGTTGACCTCAGCGGTCTGGATTGCTCTCATTCAGATTTCACTCAATCCGCACTCGAATATGCAAACTTCAAGGATGCATCATGTGAGGAAACCTCATTCTTCAATGCCAACATCTCCCATGCTAACTTTCAAAATGCCAAGTGTACCAAAGCGAATTTCAAACACACCAATTGCAGGGCCACACTATTCACACAATCTGATATCGAAAGAGCCCGATTTGATAGCGCCATCCTGAAAAAAACATCGTTCCATAAAGCCTTCTGCAAAGGAACCGCATTCAACAATACCAATTCAATGAACGCAGATTTTCAGTCTGCTCATTTAATTTCTGCAAGTTTCAATTCGGCAAATTGTGAGTTTGCAAATTTTGTTTCTACAGAATGCAGGGGCGTTGATTTCAAGGCGTCAAATCTTCGCAATACCAAGATGGATGAATATACCATCGTGGATGACTGTATATTCCATCGGGCGAAACTTGAAGGATCCGAATTGAAGATCGCCAGAAAGCAATTCTATACAGGCTATCATTTGAAGATACTTCCCGAGGAGAAATTCGCTGAGGAACACTCATCCAGCGGGGATTATGAAAAGCACATTACCCGGGCACAGGACACCTACCGGAATCTTAAAAAATACTTCTCATCCGAAGGACTGCATGAGGATGCAGGAAAGTTCCATATCAGGGAACGTCTCATGGAGATGGCGAATCTGAAGAACCGGAAGATCAGAGCGAAAGAGAATTTCATGGGATATTTACGACACCGAAAATCCAACACAGTCAATGATACAAAGGAGTCCGGTGGGTTCCTGAATGCATGTATGGAAGCCCTCCGTTCCAGGAACGGACAACCGCTGGTGGAGTATTTCAGGAGGTTAAAATTCTTCATCAGGGCTCTGAAGTCCAAGTTCATGTATTACATGGAATCCAAGCTGTTCTACACCTACTATCGGTTCCTGTACAAGAATGGAGCCTTCGGTGAAAAGCCATATTTCATTGTTCTCCTCTGGTTCAAGGTGATCGTTCTCTATGCCTTCATTTATCTCATAACTGACATTCCTTTCAATACCATAAAGGATGCATCATTCCGGGATAACGGAGGAATCGATTATCTCTATTTCAGCATGGTCACTTTCACCACCCTTGGATACGGTGATCTGAAACCCCTGGGATACATGCGGTTGGTTGCCAGTTCGGAAGCTATCGTCGGGATGATCCTCATCGCGTATTTCGTTGTTGCCTGGGCCAGGAAGATCTTCAGGTAGGATTTCCAAGGGATTTCAATGTTTACTATCCACTGTACACATTTCCCATAGTCATCCTCTCCTAATCCCCCCCCTTTTTTTCCACTTCTTTCCCCTTCCCCCCCACCCCCCTTCCCCTCCACAATATCCCTTCTCTTCATATCATGTAAGTTAAGACCGTTCCAATCTACCACGGCGACTGATAATAGCATAAATGCGTGATAAAATTCGATACATTTAATAAGAATAATAATTCAATTTAGCAAATAACACATCATACAGGAGATAATCGATGACACAACGAGAGCTTTTAACGAGGGAGCACTTGGGTGGGAATCCAGAGACATTCTCAACATCAATGTCAGATAAAATCGACAAATATGGAATGCTGTTCATTTCCATCCTGGCAGTACTATTATTCTATCTATCATATGTCGTTGCAAAGAGTGGAAATGATAATGGGTTTTACATTTTTGCACTTATTGTATTTGGAATGATTTTTTGGATTGGCAAAATTGAAATAACTTCCAAAATTCACGTGTATGAGAAAGGATTTTTATTGCCGAATTTCCATGATCCTAATTTCTACATTCATCCAATGAAATATATCATAAAATACCATACCATACGCAAGCTGAAAAACATGAAAACACATGTTTATATTGAAACAGAGGATGAGGAATTTACCATCGATAAAGAAAAAATAAAGGAATTTCAAAGATTTAAAAAGGTCCTGAAGGAGAGATATCTTGCATCCAAACAACCGAAAGATAATGATGCAGATTGAAGGATTCATCCGGCAAGGGGGGGTGGGGGCGCGGGGTGGGGAATGTGAGCCAAGGGAGGGCGGAAGTGAATTGAATGGAAAAAGAGGTACGTTCTGAAAACTTCAAGTGGGGAAAGGATAAATGGTTATTACTAATCTATTACTAATAACTACTAAATTAGTTAGGTTGTAGAAGTACTGCAAGATTATAAAAGGTGGAACACTGGGGGTGATATG
>CAZTGJ010000395.1:0-2546 GCA_964613025.1 uncultured Thermoplasmata archaeon
TGGGGAATTTTAACCCGCCATTATTGGGGATTTTTAAGCCGCCGTTGACACCCACCCCCCTCTTTCATTTGCAACGCTCGCAGTGTCGTGCTACTCCACAGCCCTCATCGAGCCCATTGGGCTCAACCAGAGCTCAGACAAGTCCTCACTCTCCCCCCCTCCCGCACCTACCCATCATTAATCCCACAATGTCATTCCGTTTCACTCATTTCATTGTCTCCCACCCGCCCCGCCACTGACGCCATGCAACTACAGCCACACCAAGCACTATCAAAAAGTAGGGGCAAAACTCCGAATCGACAACAAACCCCAGAACGATAACGACGACTACGGCGACCAAGGCAAATACTACGAAACAAACCATACAGCGGGGGGGGGCAAAGGGGGATTGGAGAACACGTTGGACAATTGTACTACTCAATCTCTTCGAATTTTCCGATCTTCTTGTTTTTTCTGACCTTGTTCCAGTCAAAATATCTTCCATTCATTGCAATGTACACTCCGTGGGGAAGGACCTCAACATAGGCCAAAGCAGACCCAATATTGAACATTCCGTCCGAACTGCCGAAAGTATAGGGAACCATGGCCCCAGTAAGAACTATAGTCTTATCAGTGACTTTTGCTGCGATGTGTTTTGCAGTTTCAACGATGGTATCGGTACCATGAGTTACGACGATCCTGTTTTCCCGTGCTTTCAGGCAATGATATGCAATGAGCTCTCTGTCGTCATCGTCAATGGTCTCACTATCAACCATCATGATGGTTCTCACCTCCACCGGGATCCTGGAACGACCAAGCACCAACATCTCCGAAACATGGGAATTTTTAAAATATAATTCACCATTGAGCTCGTTGTACTCCTTGTCGAATGTGCCACCGGTAACGAAGATTCGGACGGACATGGACCAATAGCCGTTAGTTCAAAGATATAAAATTTTTGAACCTATCATAAGATACAGGATATGTGTCGTGGGATTTGAGCTCTGAATGATTCATTTCCCTGAAGGGAAGAAGGGGGGAGGAGTGGGTTGGATAATAGCTGATAGGAGAATTGATTGGTGAGTGAACAGAAGGAGGTATCCAGATGTACAGAAAGGAATGTGAAGAATCATTATATAGTTCTCCCGGAACCCTTGAGGAGTGACCAACGGTAATTCTCAGGGAATTCGTGGATTTCGACATGTCATTTCTGAGTTCAAATATATGATGAAAAATCGAGATCTCGCAGTCCTGAACTTTGCGATCCTCGTGAGCATAATCGGTTTCGGACTTATCATGCCGTTCATCCCTACGTATGCGGAGGATTTCGGAGCCTCCGATGCTGAGATCGGACTTATGGTAGGCCTCTTTGCCATAGTGCGGATGATATTCTCACCCATAGGTGGCTGGACTGCGGACAGGATCGGCAGAAAACCGTCCATGGTATTTGCAATGTTCCTGTATTCTGTGAATATGGTCATGTTCGGTTTTGCCACCACACTGTTCGAACTCTTTCTTTATCGCGCACTGCAGGGAGCGGCATCGGGTCTCATGTGGCCAGTGGCCATGACATATATCGGGGATGTGGTGAAGGACGAGGACCGGGGAAAGGCAATGGGACTCTATACTCTTACATTTGCAACGGGAACTGCCGTGGGACCAATCCTCGGGGGTACGATCTCACTCTGGTACGGTATCTCCTCTGCATTCTTTGTCACAGCGGTTATGGCATTGATCAGCGCATTCATGCTGCTCTTCATGGTCAAGGAGTCTCATGTGGTGGAAAAAAGGGAGAAGCAGGTAGAATCGAATACACGTTTCGGATATCGGCTTCGAAGAGGGGTAGGGGATCTGATCGATGACTTCAGGATCACCCGCCTTACCAGGTTTCCCCGTACATTCATCGGAATAACACTCGGTTCATTCTGCATGTTCTTCGGAATGGCGGTCATGTACTCCATGCTCCCGATCCTGGGGAGGAATAAACTGAACCTGTCAGACTGGGATATCGGTCTTGTATTCACCATTATTGGTATCATCCAGGTTTTATTCATGTTCCCTGCCGGAGTTTTCGGGGACAGCATCGGGAAGAAGAGGATCATCCTGGTCGGGAGTATCATTGCGGCGGTATTTAGCGGATTCGTTGCTGTGGCCAACAGTCTTTGGGTCCTCATGATCATCATCGTTCTGTACACCTTCGGCAGATCCATTGCCAGACCTCTCTTCCCTGCGATTATAACTTCCCTTACGAAAAAAGAGAACAGGGGAAAGGGTATGGGTATCTACACCTTTGCGCAGAATGTTGCCTTTGCTTCGGGATCAACACTTGGAGGATACGTATCCGGCCTCTGGGGCAGGGAGATTCCTTTCATTCTTGCTTCTGGGATAGGAGTTGTGGGGATCGGGCTCATCGCACGATATGTCACTGAATCGGACACAATGCTCCACCTGGAGAAGGAGGCTTCCCAGGAGAAATGGGAGTAAATGCACATTCGTTCTTTATTTATTTAGTTCATTCATTATCTTTTTATTTATTTCTTTATTATTTCCTTCTTTCATTGTCTATT
>CAZTGJ010000396.1:0-2540 GCA_964613025.1 uncultured Thermoplasmata archaeon
AGTTTGAATTAGACCCTTGAACGAGAGAAGTTGTCGCCGAAGGCGACTTTCTTGTGGTGGGATTGTCTGCTCGGATTGGTGAGTTCACACATGGTTTGTCAACACTGTCTTGTAACCTCCTCTTGTTCTACCCTCATTTCCCTTCCCCCCACCCCCGCCCCCCCTCAATCAATTTCATGGGAATCAATAATTAACAGCTCGAAATGGATCAAACAGAATAAGGAAAACATTGACAATAAAGTAACTGGTGACATTCAGCAAATCTGCAATTCTATTAAAAACGGCCCACTATCAATCCGCTAGAATAACCCCAATATCCGGGGGGCAAAGATCGGGAGAAGGATCAGGAACAGAACAAAGAACGCCAGTACAATAGTGATATGGGAAACGTATTCATCCCGCTGCTCACTGGTCAGTCCTTTTTTGATCTTGGACACGAACTTGTCCATGGTGTCCCTGAATATATAACCGCCGTCAAGGGGTACCGCTGGAAGGGAATTGGTAATTCCTACCATGAGATTGAGCCAGAAGATCCAGTACAGGCAGTTGGCGGTGATCCAAAAGAGGGGCTCGGGTAATGCACCCAGGGGACCGGAGATCGTGTACAGGTCCTGAATGGGTTCGGGGAATGGCGAGAGCTGGAAGAATGGGAGGGAGATGTAGAACAGTGTCACACCCAAGGCTCCGAGAATGTCACGATCCCTGAAGGGATGGGCCAGTACGTCACGGAGCCCTCCTACCGTGGTGGGAGCGGAGATCCCGATATACCCCTTTCCTTTGTCCTCATCGAGCTTGGTATGATTGTACCGGTTCTCCAGGGTAATGTTCTCGAAGGTCATTATTTTACCGTCATCGTACACCGTGAGATTCACAACCTGCCCTTCCACCGTATTATCAAGGAAGTTGGTGAAATCGTCATCCTCCACGATGGGAGTGCCATTTACGCTGACGATGACCATCCCGGGCTCAATGCCTGCTTCATCGGCAGGGAGGTCTTCTGTGACCCTGAGCACCAGCATGCCTTCCTGCTCCGGCTCCAGTGCATCCATGAAACCCCAGGCAAAGACCATGACGAAAAGGAATGCCGTGAAGATATTGGTGGCCGGGCCAACGGCGAACATACGGACCCGTTCCTCTCTGGGAAGTTCGGCCACCGCTTCCTCATCGGGTTCCACAAAGGCCCCCATTGGGACGATGAGATAGAGAAGTCCGAGGTTCTTCACTTTGGTATCGGCGACTCGTGTGAGAATACCGTGGGCGAACTCATGGAATACCATGGCCACAGCAAGCCCGAGGATCCCGTACCAGATCGGGATCAGGGGATTCACTCCGGGAAGACCGATCATCATCTGGGGGGAAGGTGCTTTGTCCGCAGGGATTCTGGAAACAAGGGTTGCCTGATAGAGGAGAAGCAGGAACATGAGGATCATAGCTGCGAAAACCACTCCTATGGAAATGTTCCCGTAGGCCTTCCAGAAATTTCGGGCCTTGGCGATCTTGTCAATGGTCTTCTTTCCCCGCTCGGTCTTGATCATGACGAATGGACCGTACAAACTGATATTATCCCGGTTGATCTTTCCTAGAAGCTGGAGAGCCACGATAAAGCCGTAAATGGCGGTCAGAATAATGAAAATCATGAGACCAATGGACATCAGTTCACCTTGTTCAAGCGCAGAAATCGGTCTTGATATTTATTTGTGCTCCCGGTCTAACTTTTTGTACGGATAATCGCGGAAACGACGAGAACACGGATTACACTGATTGAGCGGATTACACTGATTTTTTCAGATGGGATTGTATGCTTGGACTGGTTAATCATGAACGGATTATTCAATTTGCATATCGTTTCCTTCCTCGTTCCCCTTCCATACATTCCCTTATCGGCTTCTCTGAACCCAACCGGACCTCACACAAGTGCTCACTCCTACTCCCCAAATCCCCTGCACCCCCTTTCCCCCCCCCTCCTGGGATTGGTCGATGCGTTGGTATTAAAGCTTTTATGGGTGGGGGTGGTGCGATAAATAGACGACTGCGACGGAGACACAGATTCCGCCGATTATGCGGATTAACGCAGATTGACTTTATGTTGGGATTGTTTCCTCGGGTTTTTAATACATAAATGACTTACCCATTCTCATTTTCTAATCTCTCTCTCGATATCCCCTCCCTCCTCGCCAACTCGGCTTCGATCTCCTCCACGGTTGGCAGGCTGCCTTTCAATTCCTCGGGCAGGGATTCCACAAGCAGGGTTTCCCATTCTGCCACACCAATGGGCTTCTGAAAGCCGCGCAGGGCATATTCCACCACCAGTCGATCTTTGCCCTTGCAAAGCAGCAGTCCAACGGCCGGTTTATCGTCCGGATGACTCAATAGATCATCCACGGCCGAAAGATACAGGTTCATTTGGCCTACGAACCCGGGATCGAACGGCACAGCCTTGAGTTCCACCACGACAAAGCGGCGCAACTTGAGATGATAGAACAACATAGCTTGTAGGAATCTGCAAAAATACAATTCCGTCATTTCTCTCCTTGAAATTT
>CAZTGJ010000397.1:0-2538 GCA_964613025.1 uncultured Thermoplasmata archaeon
TTTCCAGTGGAGATAAATGAGGGGATTTGATTATTGCAAATCCCTACAGGCTAATCCTTTTTGTTAGATTACAATTACTATTATTGTTCTTAGTATGATTATTATTATTCTTATTATAGATATTACCATTATTATTATTTTTATTCTTATTTTATTTATAATTTTTTTATTATGGTATTTTCAATATTATTATTATTATTATTTTTATTATTTTTATTATTTTAATGTCCCTAATTATTGGAAATACGTGGTTCCATGATTCCTGAAGTAATGCACATTATATATTTTTTCCCGACGTTCATCCAAGCTTTCCTCTCTCACATGAAACGCTCGAACCTTTCCTTTCGTGCTTTGCAGATGGGACATACCTCCGGAGGCTCATCCCGGGCACAGATGTAACCGCACACCCTGCACCTCCATACCGGATGAGAGAGACCGGATGAGACAGGTGGTCCACTGCCTGATTGATCCCCGACACCATGACCATCCCGGGATCGGGGATGCGATTTCCTTCTCTCCTCTTCAGTGGGGGGTCTTCGTTCGGGAATCGATTCGGCTTCCTTTTCCCCACGAAGGATCGCTCCCGAGACATAGAGGGCACAGTAGCATGCATCATATTCTCCGAGATCGGAGTCCCGGTAATCGCAGGGACAGATGATATCCATGTCCTGTTCGATCTTTCCATCGGCAACCCTGCACGGGCATGCCATGTACCCGTACCTGTGATCGTTCGTCAGGAGTCCCCAGACAAGTTCTTTCGTGAATTCCTCGTCCGGGTTCAGATGATATCCCGATGCCTCAGCTTCCCTGCTCAGCCTCTCGAAGGTGAGCTGAATCTCATCCTCCGTGATCTCTAGATTCTCCATGAATTCTCCACTCCATTCTCGACAATTTCACTTCTGAAGCTTCAGTCCCCGAGTGATTCAATGATCTGATCCTTCTTGAACCCCACGATGCAGGTCTCATTGTTGATGACCAGGGTTGGGTAGGAACATCTTGGGTTATGTTCCTTCACCTTTTCCACCACTTCCTCCTTTTCCTCACCCTCAACCAGGTCCACAAAGACATAATTGTAAGAGATGTTCAGGTCAGAAAGTAACTTCTTCGTACGCTTGCACCAGACGCAGGTACTCAGAGCAAACAGGGTTACCTCGCCCTTATCCTTTCCTTCAACGTGCTCGAAATGTATCATGTTCATCATTCCTTCGATGTAGTATGTCGATCGTTATATCGATTTGGTATGGTGATCATCGTTCAGTAATATTCAGTTCCACATATTTCATAGTAGGTTCATTATCATTCATGATCCGTCCTCACAAGGTCGGATGCCATGTGACGTTCGAGGATATCATCTGCAAGCTTCTCCAGCTTCTCCAGATCCTCAGGTTTGGGATACCCTTTCACCAGGATCGGCTCAAGGAACTCCGCCTGGAGATTCCCCAGGAGACCGGCAAAGGTTTCCACAAGCTTTCCTCCCCAGCCAAAGGATCCGATGATACCGGCAAATTTAGCCTTTGGTCTCAGACAGTTCACCAGAGCGGCGGCATGGACCGCAGTGGGGTGGGGTCCTGCAAGTACCATGGGAGCGGCCACGATGATGGTTGCGGCATCCACGAGATTGATTGCGATCTTTCCGAGATCGGTATAGGTGAGATTGAAAGGTGCCACCGAGATCCCTCTCCTGATGAGGGCATCGACAAGATGCTCCACCATCTTTTCCGTGCTTCCGTGCATGGTCACATAGGGTATGAGGACCAGATTCTCCGCCTCATCCTTCACCCATTCACCATAGGCATCGAGGATGAAATCAGGTTTTTCCCAGATGGGACCGTGACTGGGTCCGATCATGTCCACGTTGAGACTGCGGATCCGTTCCAGATGCCGCCTGACCTGGGACCTGAACGGCATCATGATCTCCGCATAGTACCGCTTTGCAGCCTCATACACTTTCGGCTCGTCCCGTACGAAGAGGTCCGAGGTGGCTATATGTGATCCTAGGAAATCACAGGAAAAGAGTACCTTATCCTCACGAACGTAGCTGAACATGGTTTCCGGCCAGTGGACCCACGGGGCGATCATGAACTCCATGGTCTTGTCTCCAAGGGAAAGTGTGTCTCCATCTCCCTTAACAATGAACAGCTCCTCGGGGATCAGCAGGTGTTCCATGAGAAAATTCCTGCATTTCAGGTTCGTGACGACCTTTGAACCGGGATACCGGTCAAGGAGGAACGGGATGGTTCCCGAATGATCCTGCTCGGCATGATTGGAAATGATATAGTCCACCTTTTCGATCTTAAGACTATCCAGATTAGCGAAGTATGCCTCCCTTTTTTGAGGTTCCACTGAATCCACGAGTGCTGTTTTTTCGCTTCCAACCACAACGTACGCATTGTAGCTTGTACCGTCAGGTGTCGGTATGAGTGCATCGAATATCTCACGGTCCCAGTCCTGGACCCCGACATAGTATATTCCCGGTTTCATCTCTCTGCCTGCCATCGTATTCCCTCGTTGATGTAATCATGTATTGTCCTTTCTTGT
>CAZTGJ010000398.1:0-2523 GCA_964613025.1 uncultured Thermoplasmata archaeon
TGTGAATAGACACCGATTCAGAGAGGGATTTTGGTCTTAACCGAAGACACATGCATTGTACTCCATAATCCCAGTTATCGAAATTGATGGGTTGGGATTAGTATCTAATAATATCTCGTATTCAAGAGGATCATTATCATCCAGGGTGAACTGGAACCTAACCTCTGTTTGATTGAATATGGATTCATCTGAAGGGAGTGAAATTTGTATCTGTGGAGTAAGATTCGTATACGTAAATGTCCACCCACCAGAAGTATCCTCTGGGCCATAAGATATTGTGATTATGATCTCCTCTTTATCTCCTATTGATATTCCATTGAAACTGATTCGAGTAAGATTATATTGCGCTCCTTCTTGAAATGAAAAAAACGCCCCCCATCCCCCACCTCTCCGAGCAGTTGGTTTTGAACGAAGTTGGGGGCATGAAAGAGGGGATTGGTTTGGAGCTCTTCGATCCTCGCCAGTTGATCACAGTTGCCGGTAGCGCAGGGCAAACAAAATGAAGACGAACATCACAACACCACCTAGCAGAATCGCACTGATTACGGGAAATTCCCCCTTCTCACTACTGTCCCCAGGCTCACCTTCACCGTCCCCACCAGGATCCCCTCCGGTCTCTGAGGGCTCCACGCTCAATTCCCACTCCTGCTCTATGAGGCCACCATTACCGTCGGAGATTTCAACCCGGATCGTGGATGTCCCGTTCTCGCCTTTCACGGGAATGTAGGTGTACGAATTCTCATTGGCGGCTTCGATCAGGCTGGCATCTTTGTACCACCTGAATTCCAACGTATCACCAGCATCCGAATCATGCGCGAGAATGGTGAAGATCATTTCTCCGGTATCGTTGATCGTTGCTTTATCGATAGGATAGTGTGAGTCAATGATCGGCGCGAGATTGACATTGGTTATTGTGAAGTTCCATTGATGGAATACATCGTTCACCCCGTCGTTCAGGAGAACCTGCAGATCGTGCCTGCCTACCGAATCAAGGTTGTAGTGGAGCGTGTAGTTGTAATGAGACCTTTGGTCGAATCCCCCATCGGCAACTTTCTTACCATCCAGATACCATCGGGCCTGAAGGGCTTTACCCTCGGGATCAACCGCTTCGATGGAAAATGTACGGCTGCCATTCTCCAGCTCCTCGAACTCCAGCTCTGAAGCGGGTGAGGTTGACAGGATCGTCACAGGATAGTCGTGATCAACCGCTTCCCGGACGGCGTTCCGTATTCTTATCCAGTAAGGGGAAACATCGGCATTCGTTCCGTCAACCAGGAGTACACCTGTGAGATTCCGGGATATGTCCATCCAGGGCGTGTAGCCGAAAGCTCCGGCACTGTTGAACTCGAAAGGAACTCCCGTATCATTCACATCCGAGATCCAGTTCCCGATACCATACCCGAGAAAACCCTTATCCCAGCTGGAGACCGTGGTCGGAAGGTAGCCAATGTTCACGGGTCCGCTCTGGTTGCTCAGCATCATATCAACAGCATCGGCTGAGAGGATCCGGATACCGTTGTAGAAGCCTTTGTTTACCAGCATCTGCAATACTTTTGTGTAGTCATTGGTGGTGATGGCCTTGATCCCTCCTGCCACATTTGGATTTTTCGTATCAGGATAATGATCGTTCCAGACAAGGCTTGTTATGCCCAGAGGATCGCCGATACGCTGGTTCCATAGTTCGATCCATTCACCCTTCGTGGCGTTCTCAACCACGTGTGCCGCCACATGCATGGAGACACCACCGTAGGCAAATGTGGTTCCCGGTGTATGATCAAGTGACAGATTCATCAATTCATGCGCGCTCTTTTCAAGTGTATTGGGAGGGGCCGGGCGGCGGGTACTGCGGTCGTTGGACCTGTCAGTAGTACCGTTCACCGTTCCCGCGGTATGGGAAAAGAGCTCTCGCAGGGTGATGTTCTCCTTTGTGGTATCATTGAGCCCGTCAAGATGATCCCCAAGGCGACTGTCAAGGGAGAGTTCTCCTTCATCCACAGCATCCATTACGAGAAGTCCCGAGATCCATTTTGAGGCGGACGCGATGGATACCGTCTCATTCAGTGTGTACTCCCCCCACGCACAGTGCATGATGGTAACATTTTCAATGGTGAGCTCCAGTACCGCCCCCTCCAGTTCGAGATCGGTCACCATTTCCCTTACGATAGCACCAACTCCGGATAGATCGTAGTAGCCTGGGTTGGTACAGTCGGCACTGGTCTGTTCCTCGATGTTGTCTGCTTTTACTTCGTCTGTGCTTGTCTCATCTGTTTTTACTTCGTTAGCTGACACCATGCCGAAGCTGCTAATGAGTAGCACGAACAGGACAAAAACACTCGACTTGCGTAATCCTTGACTGTTTCTGTATTCAGTTGGTTTATCCCCCGAACATCGAAAAAACAAATGAGTTTGTCTCATGGCATTTTCCTCCTCTGAGTTAGTCTATTGTTTCTATCGTTGATTTTCGTTTGAAGTATAGGTTGTAGAAGCACTGCAAGATTACAATTTGGTGGGTACTGGGGTGAT
>CAZTGJ010000399.1:0-2518 GCA_964613025.1 uncultured Thermoplasmata archaeon
GTTCAACGAGGTATTTCACCTTTTCCTTTCCATCACTAGATTTTAAGATAGTGCCCAAGTGTCCTATTCACGTTGCAACAAAGAGGTGAAGACTTCATCACTCAGGGAATGAAAATCGCACTTACTTCACATGGCTGAACTCTTACCCATTGGCCCCTCATTGGCTGTTGAATAATTTCGATCACGTAGTTTTTATGGAGGCGGGGGGGGAGGGTGGGTAGCAGTGGAGTGATACGACACTGTGGGCGTTGATAGAGGGAAGATGCTAGTAGGGGCAGTGGGAGGGTGGGGGAGTGATACCTTGTTGTCGCTCGTCCCTGCTGTCGTTTGATCCTCATCAATCCAATCAATCCGCTCGGAAACATTTTTGAAACCGGACCATCATTCCGGGCAAGGAGGTCATGGATGATCTACACTATCGAAATCAAGGTTGGACTCAAGAAAGGGGTAGCAGACCCCGAGGGCAAGAACGTCAAGAAGACCCTCCAGCTTCTCGGACTCACCAATATCGGGGAAGTGCATACGGTCAGACTCTACAAGATCGATATCGATGCAGAATCAGAAGAAGGGGCCAGGGAGGAAGCCACGGTCATGTGTGAGAAGCTCCTTGCCAATCCCGTGATCCACAGTTACGACATTTCCATCCTCGGTTAAGTGCTCAGGGAAGGTTCTTCTTCCGTTTGAGCCTCTGGCCACATCGTTTTTTCCATCAGTTCAAATCTACATTTTTCCAGTTCCCAGTTGTCGTTCTCCCACGTTATCCGCTCACCTCTTGCTTTTTCTACACCCTCATCTTCCCCGTCTCACCCATAACTGCCGACTCACCCTCACCCCCACTTCACCCCCCCCTCCATTTGCTCTCCTCTTTTTCTCCATATTCTCTACATCCGGATCCATCAAACCCAGCAAACTTAATATTCTACTACTCACACCCATCCAGCATGATGGACCTTGAGGAATTCAGGAAGAGCGGTCATGAACTCGTCGACTGGATGGCGGATTATTTCGAAACAATAGAGGATTATCCAGTAAGGTCACAGGTGAAGCCCAGGATGATCATAGAACAGATCCCTGATGAACCACCTGAAGCTGGCGAATCCTTCCAGGAACTTCTTTGTGATTTTAAGGAGATCATCCTTCCCGGGATCACACACTGGCAGCACCCAAAATTCCTTGCCTATTTCAATGCAAATAATAGTTATCCTTCCATATTGGCAGAGATGCTCACCGCAAACCTGGGTGCCCAGTGCATGATCTGGCAGACATCCCCTTCGGCAGCCGAACTGGAGGAGCAGGTCATGGAATGGACCCGGAAGCTTATCGGACTTCCCGACATTTTCACCGGGGTCATCCAGGATACGGCATCCACCGCTACCCTGTGTTCCCTGCTCACTGCCCGGGAGAAGCTCACTGACTGGAGGACAAACAACCACGGCTTATTCGAAACGAAGAAAATGATTGTCTACTGTTCATCGGAAGCCCATTCCTCCATTGAGAAGGATGTGAAGATCGCTGGGATCGGGAAGGCGAACCTCAGGAAGATCCCGGTGGATGAGAACTTTGCCATGATACCGGATAAGCTTGAGGAGGCGATCATGCAGGACCTTTCCGCAGGATTCCGGCCTCTTGCAGTGGTTGCAGCAATGGGAACCACGGGGTCCATTGCCATGGATCCACTCGAAGCCATAGGAGAGATCTGTGAGAAGCATGGGATCTGACTGCACATCGATGCCGCCTACGCTGGAACCGGCCTGGTACTTCCTGAACTGCGATGGATGAGCAAGGGCATCGAAATGGCGGATTCCTTTGTGTTCAACCCCCACAAATGGATGTTCACCAACTTCGACTGCTCCGCCTACTTTGTGAAGGACGTGGGAGCACTAATCCGAACATTCGAGATACTCCCGGAATACCTGAAGACCAGTCAGGGGGAGAGGGGGCAGGTGAACAATTACCGGGACTGGGGGATACAGCTTGGAAGGCGCTTCCGAGCACTGAAACTGTGGTTCGTAATCCGGTCCTTCGGAGCCAATGGCATTCGTGCCAAGGTGAGGGAGCACATCCAGTGGGCTAAGGAGCTTGCCGAGGATATTGAATCAGCAGAGGACTTCCAGCTCATGGCACCGGTACATCTTGGAACCGTCTGTTTCAGGTATGCTCCTACCGGGGATGATGAACTGAACACGCTCAATGCCAGGCTCCTGGAGACACTGAACGAAACTGGAAAGATCTACCTAAGCCATACGAAATTAGCAGGCAAGTACGTTATTCGCCTCGTGGTCGGACAGACCTATGCTCAGCGGAGGCACATCCGGGAGGCCTGGGATCTGATCTGGGAAACCGCTTACAAGCTTTAATTCCCTCACACACCCGCCCCCCCTCCCCTCGTACGATGGTAACCTTTTCTATAGATGCTTTTTCGACTAACTCCGCGTCTCCATTTATTCGACCATCAAATCCTATCACCAAAAAAAAGCACCCTTCGGGTGCAATTTGAGCCTTCCGGCTCATTGACTTG
>CAZTGJ010000400.1:0-2517 GCA_964613025.1 uncultured Thermoplasmata archaeon
GGCATACGATATCAGTTTTTTTGCTATTAGCTTACTTCTTTTCGAACTCCTAGTGGAAGATTGAATGGGAGGATCGGGGAAGAGGACGAAGTAGTTGGGGCAGAGACTGTAAATGTGGAGGAGAGAGTGGGGAGAGAAAGAAGAGGAGGGAAGAGGGGAACCTGAACCAACGATTCATCATCCCACCGAAAAACATATTGAATGTGTGCATAATCAGCATCCGATCGTATGCAAGAAATATCACATAACCTTTTCATAACCATTGCAATATTTATCCTGTTGATCGGTTCCATGTCCGGCTACTATCTTATGACATCGGATGACGACAGCGATGACGGGAACGATACCACTCCTCAATACATCGTCCCTGAAGTTCACGACTACGGGGAGGGGGAAACGGACATCGAGGTGTACTCTGCCTCGGAAAGGATAAACGAGCACACCATAACATCCGAACCGAACAATCCTGATCACCTCGTTGCAGGGGCTAACGATTACAATTCCGGAACCTCCGGCTATGCCTGGGTGGGATATTATTCAAGTGAGGACGGAGGTCACACCTGGGACAACGATTACATTCCCGGTTATCCCGGGGATACGCGGCCTTCTGCCCTTACCGGCTACTATGGTACGGGAGATCCGGTGCTTGCCTCCTCACCATCCGACAACATGGTGTACATGGCAGGAATTGGCATTTTCAGACCCGGGCCTGCAGCCAGCAGTATCTGGGTGGCCCGGTCACAGGATGGAGGGGCAACCTTCGACCCGGAGGATGTGTTCCTGGTTGCAGAAGGGTACGGTGTGGAACGATTTCATGACAAGGAATGGATCACCGTCGATCCACAGACCGGGGCGATCTATGTCTCCTGGACAACCTTTGTTGCCGGAGCCCAGACCGCACATATTGTGGTTTCATTCAGCCTTGATCAGGGGGTGACCTGGTCACCATACGTCATTGTCTCCGAGGTGCTTTATCAGGAATGGGGTCCCCAGGGATCCCAGCTCATCGTTGACTCCGAGGGCAATGTCCATATTACCTGGATCGATTACGAGAACAGTGTACTCAGAATTGCGCATTCCTACAACGGAGGATTAACCTTCACCGGCCATGAGACCATCTGCGATGTGGACTATGTATGGGGGATAACCAATGCATCATACCGGACACCCACCATGGTTAGTCTGGCGATCGACCGCAGTGGGGGCGACTTCCAGGACCGGCTTTACATTACCTGGCATGATATCCGCACCGGTGATACCGATGCATTGATGGTCCATGGAGATGAAGGCGGCACCGAATGGACAGACCCCATCCGGGTGAACAACGATAACGGGACTGCTCATCAGTTCTTTCCCGCGGTGGCTGTTTCTCCGGAGGGATATGTACATGTGTTCTTTTACGACCGCCGATTGGATGTGAATGATACCGCACTAGACGTGTTCTATGCCATCTCAATCGATGGGGGAGAAACGTTTCCCTTCAATACCAGGGTGACCACTGTCACCCAGGATCCAGAAAATGAGGAATTCATCGGAGACTACAACGGAGCATGGGCCACCGAACAGGGGGCATATGGGGTATGGTGCGATCTCAGGAATCTTGAAAATCATGGGGATATCTGGTTTGCCCGGGTAACGTGGTCTCCGGACATATATCTCCCTGACGGGACATCTGAGCAGTGAGTAGGAACGGGCCCTCGGTATCTGCAGAGAAGGAGTGCAGATTACTGGATCCCCACATCCCCGGTCCCCCCACCCACCCCGTATCATCGTATCCGTTGTACTATATCTCTCAGGTTTTTACACTCTATTGATCAGGACCATCCACCGAGGGGTTTTTCATATTTCCGGTCATAGGGAGCCACCACATTCATTCTGAATTCAATGTCATCAAACATCCCATTCCATCTGCCATCTTCCTTCCTGGTGACCACTTCATTCGCTCTCCCTTCACCTGTATCATCCTGCTTCTCATCTTCAGAATCAGGTGGATTCACATTTCCAGTGCCAACGGCCACCCCAGCTACTTTCGCATCTCCCACCGAATCAGGTACCGAAACAATTTTCCGCACGGTGCGAGCCGCAGAGAGAATGGATCTGGTGAGCTGAAACCAGTAGTAGCTTAATGCACTGAAGAAAAAGAAGACTAGTAGCATGAGAGCGAAGTCCAATCCATGGTCCAGAACAAAGAGCAGTGAGAGGATGAACTGCTGCCACAGGAATCCCAGGAACAGCCAACCAAGACCGATGTATACCATGGGAAAGACGAAACCCTGAATAAAACTTTTATACCGATGTTTTCCATCCTCCATGGGAAGCACAAAGGATTCTGCAAGATTCGAAACACCAGATTTCATGGTTTCATCTGGAGAGAGAGATCGTTCTTTCATTACCATCCTTGTTATGGCCTGAGTATATATGCATATTAGTTCAGCCGTCTAACTAATGCAGTATTCTGGTGAATTTTTTTCATAGTACATAAAGTATGAAATAATTCGGAAAAGGGAGGGGTAGCCA
>CAZTGJ010000401.1:0-2515 GCA_964613025.1 uncultured Thermoplasmata archaeon
ATTTCAAGGAGAGAAATGACGGAATTGTATTTTTGCAGATTCCTACAAGCTAGTTGTATCTGCAGGATCCAAACCATTATTCGTTATCGTGGTTCTCAGAATATAATTACCTGACAAGGTTTGGTTATAGAAACCCCGATAACTCATATGTTTGCTGGACCCACTCACATTAAAATTTACAGTCGAGAGCTTCGTATCATTCGGATCATGAAATTGTAAGTGATACCACACATCTTCCCCAAAATGATTCTCTGCACTGATATTAAATGAAACAAGGTAACTCAGGTTCTCAACAAGAATTGCATCTGAAAAAGTAACACTCTCCTGAGGTGCTATGATCTCATGATCTTGAGTTCGATTTGAATAACGATCGTGTGGCTTAACCTTAATGGTAATATTCGCAGGATCACTTTGTCCACTCCTATCCTTTACAATTAATATCACATCATAAAATCCCGCGTCGTCATAAGAATGAAAAACACTAGTTTCATTCGTTGAATAGGTATTTCCATCACCAAAGTCCCAGAGATAATGAGAAATGGTACCTTTGCTGGGTAGGCTCATGTTTCCTGAAAGTGAAATTGATTCATCTTTTCTTATATCATCGTCAAAGAGTGTTATCATTGCTATAGGCTTGTCCTCTTTTTCATGAGAGGTTGTACAACCTGATGATATTACACTTAGTAGTAATACGATTACTATACCGGCTATCCTCCGATCCATGTTGTGAGAAATATTAATTCTCGTCCATACCACTTTCCGAGATTGTACATTTTCGGGTATCCGATTATTATTTCGTTTCATGACAGCACTCCATTTTTTTTCTCTTCTAATCCAGAATGATTTTTTTTCTACCATCAACATTCATTTTAAGTAGGTCATATAAATAATGATTGTAAAATCTTTTTGCATGAGAAAAAAAGGATCACCTCAACCACAACCCGACCCCCCCACCCCTGCCCCCTCCACTTTTATCCAACAAGGTACCCTAGCCCCAATGATCACCTCCTTCTCAATGCATTCTTACCCTTCCCCCACGCTTCACATCTCCGCCTCTTCACCCCCTGCCCCTGTATTAAAATCCCGGAAACTTTAACACCGATATGTCAGTTGCAGAATCAACGTATTTGAACAATTCTGGAGAAGCCGGAACATGAAGAAGAATACACTCATTCTCATATCACTTTCAATCGCCACATTGGTGGGTCTTGTACTGAAGGCACACCCGGAAGAGCTTGGGGAAGAGCTCTCCGGCGCCAACCCATTGTGGCTCGTTGCTGCAGTGTTCATTTATTTCATAACCACCTTCTTCAAGATGCTGAGGTGGCATCTGCTCCTGAAGTCCACGGGATACCATTTCAAGCTCAAGAAGACCGCACTATTCTTCCTCATGGGACTATCCATCAACTCCGTTACTCCGGGAGGGGTGAGCGGGGAACCGGTGCGTGTGTATTTTCTGCGACGGGAGGCCGAGGTTCCGGTGGGTCATGGCATTGCCACCATCTTTGCCGAGCGGTTCATGGACATTACCGTGCTCATCACCTTTGCCATATTCTCCATCCTCTTCCTCCTCCCCCAGCTTGCCCAGGATGACATCGTCCAGCTTATGGTCCCCCTGGCCCTGGTCACCGCTCTCCTGGCGTTCGTGGGGTATACGGTAACCCATCCTGACTTTCTCGACACCTTGGTCAACTGGATGTTTCGGATCCTCCGGAAGTTCAGGAAACACTCGTCCATCGAACAGAAGCTTGAGGATTGGGTGCTCAAGTTCAAATCCGGGATCCTGGAGCTTGCCAGCTCAAAGAAGCATGGAGCTTTCTTCTTCGTTCTCACCTTCGTGATATGGACCTTTTCCACCTTCCGCATCTACCTGTTGCTCCTGGCTATGGATGTCGATGTGTCGTTATTCGCCGTCTTCCTGGCATCCTCCATCACCTATATCTTCGGAGTCATCCTTCCCGGGGGAACCGGGAATATCGCGGCCATCGCGGCGGTCTTTTCTGCAGTGGGGATCGATCCCGAGGTGGCAATTGCCGTGGGTGTGCTGGAAGTGGCCACATCACTGCTGTTCTCGGTACCGGGAGGCATGGGGGCGATGACCATCTGCGGTATCCAGATCGAGCGGGGGGCAAAGGGTGACAAGGTGATCCAGACCAGCCCCGATGAAGAGAAGGAAACCGGGGAGAACGTGGAGAGGGACATGGGAAGGGAAGCGGAACTATTGAGTGAATCAAATGGTGGCCATCAAGATTCAGATGGTGGAGTAAGCAAATCGGATTCCGGCAAGGAGGAAACGATTGATCAAGTGGAAGATGAAGGAAATGCAACAGAAGAAAAGTCAGAAACCGCCGAGCAATAAATTGCATCACCTAAAATTTCAAACATATCGCGGTCTCAGGGTGATGTTTTACTGCCGATTACTTATCCTTATTGACTTATTTATTTACATCCTGTTTATTTTAGTACATAAAGTATGAAATAATTCGGAAAAGGGAGGGGTAGCCATATGTATGGC
>CAZTGJ010000402.1:0-2448 GCA_964613025.1 uncultured Thermoplasmata archaeon
ACAAAATGTTAAACCTGACTGAAGTATCTCTCAAAATCCTTTCGGAGATACTGCACCGTTGGTTATATTATTATACCTGATCTCAAAATACGAACAATCGAACAGTATCACGGTGCCGGCATCAAATTCGATAACCATGGGTGATTTTGGTGTTCCATGGATTCCTTTATAGAAATACACTTGTCTACCGTCAAGGGTGTTATTCTCCATGACAAGCGTAAAGTCGGAACTCCATTGGGAAATCAATACACCGTTTCCCACCAGTTCATTGTCCCTTACGACATTCCAACTGGCATCTCCGGACGAGATCGGACTGATTCCTATCCTGTTCCCCGAGATCTTGTTCCTCCTCACGGTATTCGATGAACCCATGATCTGGATCCCATCATGCGTGTTGTTGGATATGATGTTCGATTCCATGGAATTTCCGTTTCCATTGACATAGATGCCCCACCCGTACCCTTCAGAGATATCATTGCCGGTGATATCAGTATCATCGCAGCTCAAGCGGATTCCCTCACCATTGTCATCGGGTTTACCGGTGGAACGGATGACATTCTCCACGATAATATGATTCGATCCTGAAAGGGAGATCCCGACACTCTCGCTGTTCAGAATAGTATTGTTCATAATGAGAACGTTCTCAGATGGAGATGAATCCAGATCCCTGGAACGGACCCCCTGCTCATTCCCATGGAAATAGTTCGATTTGATGCTGATCCGTGAGGAGCTGTGGAGATAGATACCCATTCCGTTGTTCATGAACTTGTTTCCGGAAATGTTCATATAGCTGGAATCCTCTATTTCAATGCCTGAATCGTAATCCGGATGCCAATGTGATCCACTATTTTGAAAGAGAAAGCCCTTGATATTGATGTAATCCTGTGAATCTGATCCCGCTGATTTTATGTAGAGCACAGAACCCTTCCCCCCCGCGTCGATGGTCGGAGTCTCATTCTCCACTGCAAAAAGATTGATTCGTTTCGTTAAAACAATATGCTCCTGGTATAGGCCATCATGAACCAGTACCGTGTCCCCATCCTTCGAGGAATTCACACCGTCCTGGATAGTCGAATAGTCTGCATTACCATCATCATCGACCACTATGACCGCCCCCTCCGATGGAGCCGATAACCAAATGAACAAGATCACTGTTAGGATAATGATTGCCGATACGATAATCTCCGCTTTCAGAATGACATCCTTCCTGACGTTGGTTTTGCTGGCGTCTCTATTTCTAACCATGCCATCTAGGAGTAGAGCTCCACTATAAAAAGAGATTGGAAAAGGAATGGGTAACGACATGGATGAAAGGATACACGATTCAGGAAAGAGAAACAGTTTTATCCCATGACGGATTTCATTCAATCGATGGCATCACGATTGCTGTGCATTGGAAGATCATCATACAAGAGGATACTGCTCATGTTTCTCGTGATGTTTCTCGGAATAGCTTTAGGGTTGATCCAGGTGGGGGATACCGGCAGTGCGACAATAATCATTTCTGAGCATACTGTATATGAGAACCAGACTATCGATCTGCAGGAAAATATCTCAGTAGAAACAAACGGAACGCTCGTGATTCAGAATTGCATGGTTCTCATGAACGGTTCACAGGTTGGGGACATCAACATCTCCGTGGAAAAGGGAGGGGAGCTTCATATTGTCAATTCCACATTCCAAAGAAGAACCAATGAAAGTTATTATCACTTTTTCATTGAAGGAGAGGTACAGGTTGAATCAGCAGAATTCAATGAGATCGGAGGCCTCGATAACAATACAAGTGATCATTTTGGATGGAACTATACATACGGTTTCATGCTTCAAAATGTAACTAGTTCAAAATTTGAACATGTGGCTTTATGCAATTCATCAGGAATCACTCTCATGAGTTTTCGAAGTAATTTCTCATTGAACAATATCGATTTGATCACAGCAAGAAGTTATGCAATGAAAATTGTTGAGTCAAATCTCTCAGTGCAAGATATTTCATTGACTTTTAAGAATTGGACTGTTTATTCGTATGGTATCTATTTACTCAGATCAGATGTTTCAGTGGAAAAATCAACATTTATTGGTTTGGGAGTGAGCAAATCGCACTATTTAACAAGGGCTGTTGCCTCAATCAATTCCACAGTAACAGTGTCCTTTTGCACCTTTTTAAATCTCAGGTACGGGGTAAGTACTTTTGAGAATTCAGATTTGTTCGTAAATAATTGTACGTTTGAGAATAATTATTATGGCGTATATAGCAGTACTTCTCAAAGTGAAATTCGTGATTCCTTGTTCATCGATAATGAAGCCGCAATATATTTTCACACACTTTTTCCTTTTTCAAAGAATAACACTTTCCTTAATCATATTCCAAGGAGTGAAGCTGAATTTTCTCACAGTTACAATTATATTTCATTTTTTTTTAAAGTGAAAATTCAGGTTAATGTATATCTA
>CAZTGJ010000403.1:0-2422 GCA_964613025.1 uncultured Thermoplasmata archaeon
TCCAGAGAGCTATTGCATTTGAGAAAGTAAAATTATTTCTTCCTGCTGGATTAAGCTTATAGAATATTAGAGGTGGAAGATATGAAATTTTCTATTGATACATCGATTAGTTTCCGGTAGGTTCTGGTATCGATCCGCGAGATCCAGAGCTCAGATCCCGTCGAACTTCGTATAATTCCAATCCTGGACCATAATCGCATGTCCCGCTCGCCTGGCCGCGATCGATCTATCCATTTCTGAAGCTACCGCGTAGTATTCCCCCCCTCCTTCTTCCTCCACCCCCCCACCAGCTTTATCTTCGCATCATCAATACTCCTGCACCTTCCAAAACTCTTATTATCACGAAGCCAGAGCACCAGCCATGGGGAAAACCTTCATGTTCACCGTGGACCTCGAGGAATTCGAACGGGCACAGGGAGAGGATCGTTTCAGGATCAGCAGTCAGGGATTGTCAAAGCTCTACCGTCTCCTGTCAAAGCTGAAGGTCCCAGCAACATTTTTCACCACCGCAACCTACGCACAGCGATTTCCCGAGATCATTCAAAGCATTTCCGAACACCACGAGATCGCACTCCACGCCCTTGAACACTCCGACAACTACCGGACTATGGAACAGGGGGAGGCGGGGAGGAAGCTGAGCAGGGCAAAGGGAATTCTGGAGGAGATCATCGGAAAAGAGGTGGTAGGTTTCCGCGCTCCCCAGATGCAGGCCCCGGAAATGAAGGTACTCAAGGAGATCGGTATCAGATACGATTCCTCGCTTCATCCAACCTATGTCCCGGGAAGGTATTCCCATCACAGGGAGACCATGGACATTCATGACGTGGACGGAGTAGTGCGGGTTCCGGTATCAGTAACCCCGAGGCTCAGGATGGCCTATTCATGGTTCTGGTTCAGAGTCGGAGGAGGATGGTATTCCAGGATGTGCACAAAGGCCACGGAACGGAAGATGGACTTCGTGACCATCTATTTCCATCCCTGGGACTTCGTGGACCTGCGAAAGATGGATGGCCTGTCCTACTTTTACACTCGGAACACCCATCGGAGCCTGGATATGCTGGAAACGTATCTGGAGTGGGTCGAGGGGAGAGGATATCGATTCACCACCATGGGTGATTATCTTCAAATTAAGTAAGAAAAAAGATGCCCGAGCTGGGATTCGACGGACCCTTTCTACTCATCGTTCACCGCAAACTTTCATTTTTCTCGGTTCTCAGGTACAAAGCTTCCAGGGAAAATACATGTAGCCGATTTCCTCTCACTTCGCTCGGTTCAATCGTATGCCACATCTCACTTCTTGTTTCCGAAAACTCACTCCGTTCGTTTGCAATAACAATGCGTTCGAGGGGTTCTCATACCTTCTCGGTTAATATTTTTCAAACTAAGTTTGAAAAAAAGATGCCCGAGCTGGGATTCGAACCCAAGTCAAAAGCTCCGCAAGCTTTCAGGATATCCAAGCTACCCCACTCGGGCATGTAAAATAATGAGTGGGAAAATGAAAGGAGAATGGGGGTCTACTTATCAGAAGTCTGATTCATCTTCACTGGCATAGGATTCCTTGATGGAAACCCTGTCAGGGAAGTACCGCAGAATAATAATATCCCCCACGTCCTGGATCCAACGGTAAGGTACACAGATATTCTCTCCGTGCTCGATGATCGTATCATTTGTGCTCACGAGACAGATCCCATCCACACGGGACACTCCGACGTCGATGTCAATGTTCTTGACTTCCCCGATGCGGAACCCTTTGGGACTGTATACCTGACGGCCGATTAAGTTTGTGACCTCTTCCAGCATGATATCGCTCATCCAACATCAGTCTCGGTATTTTAAGATTTCTCTCACCCTTGGTGCGGATGGTTGCGAATCGTTATGGACGACCAGCACACAGATTCCACAGATTGAGCGGATTATCGCGGATTTTTTAAGGATGGGATTGGATGGGTGGGCAACATTTACTCATACATTTTCCAGTGTGTTAGTACATTTATTTATGCAATAAATCCCGCGACAGGGAGTAGACGGCATCCCTCTTTTCCCCGGAGCCCTGCACCCTCCCCCCCTCCGTCAGTTTCCGGATGTTGTAGCTCACCGTGGTCTGTTTCAGGTTGAGTTCCTGCCCGATCTCCCTCTGGGTTGCCGGACCATTGGATTTCAGAAATTCGATGATCTTTCTGCCCACCGGAACGCTGGAAAGAGTTTCCAGTGAATCCGCTCTCCCACCCGCCCTGTCCGGAGCCCCCAGCCCATCCGACGTATCCGTAGCTATTTTTACACCCGCCCCCCCCGCCGCCAACGAATTGTCGTGCTTCGGCTCGGTTTTTGGTGGGTTTTGTATGACTTATGATTGAGTTTCATCCGTCTTCGGGTTAAGGATTTATTTCGCAAATATTATATGTGATTGGGTGTGTTTTGGATT
>CAZTGJ010000404.1:0-2385 GCA_964613025.1 uncultured Thermoplasmata archaeon
ATTGTTAACAATAAATGAAATAAGCGCATATGAACAAGATTTCACAATTCATTACGTGCAAGGAACGACAGCTATTGAAGGAAATACTTTAACGATAGAGGAAACTGCTAATCTCTTGCTTTACGGGATAATCCCAAAAGAAAAGCCATTGCGAGAAATTAATGAAGTCCAGAACTTTAAAAAAGTTCTAAAACATACTTCAACTTATTCAGGAAAAGTCACTCTAGACTTCATTCGTGATATTCACGAAATGGTAATGACAAATATAGATAACGAATCTGCAGGGCAATTCAGAAGAGTAGATAATATAGTGATTGGCGGATGTGACATATCTGTTGTTCCATCAGTGTTGATAATTGATGAATTAAAAGGAATTATTAATGATTATTACACCAATATTGAGCAAGGGTGCCATCCATTTGAAGAGGCCGTGCTCTTTCATTATTACTTTGAGATAATTCACCCATTCTCAGATGGTAATGGGAGGGTTGGAAGGGAGGTGTTTAACTATTTGATTAGTAAAGCAGGTTTCCCGAAAATGCTCTTCCTTGGCAAAGATCGAGACAAGTACATTGAAGCATTAATTCATGGGAACAAAGAAGAATTTGCTCAAATGGTTGGGAGTTTTGCGAGTATTATCTTTAAGCAACGACTTAGTAAACTATTAAACACTTTAGAGAAGATCGTATTGCCACCTCCATTACCACGCTCACGACAACTTTCAATAGAAGATTATATTACACTTTAAACCATTCGCTCACAATTTGCTAAATCCGTGAAATCCGCCGCATCGGCGTAATCCGTGTCCTCTTCGGGATAATATTCCAATTTGGAAAAAGAAGGGGGTGGGGGGGAGGGCCCCCCGGGAAAAAAGAAAGGAAAGAAAACAAAAAACGAAAAAAACAAAGAAGCCGGAGAACCGGCTTAGATGATGTAGCCGTGGGCCATCATCGCGTTGGCGACCTTCAGGAAGCCGGCGATGTTCGCACCCAGAACGTAGTTGCCCTTTGCACCGTATTTCTCTGCGGTCTTGTAGGACACGTCGTGGATGTTGACCATGATGCCGTGGAGCTTCTCCTCGACTTCCTGGAATGTCCAGGCCATTCTCTGGCTGTTCTGGGCCATCTCGAGACCGGATGTGGACACGCCGCCTGCGTTTGCTGCCTTCCCGGGACCGAATGCAATGTTGTTCCCATGGAAGAAATCAACTGCCTCCGGGGTGGAGGGCATGTTTGCACCCTCGGCCACTGCGATGACACCATTGTCTGCAAGTGCCTTTGCATCGGATTCATCGAGCTCGTTCTGGGTTGCACAGGGGAGGGCAATGTCGAAGTTACCACTGATCTTCCAGGGGCGCTGTCTATCGAAGTACTCGATACCGTATTTCTCGGCGTACTCCTTGATCCTGCCGCGCCTGTTGTTCTTGAGATTCATCACGAAATCCCACTTCTCGCCGGTGATTCCATGGGGATCATAGATCGCGCCGCTGGAATCCGAGAGAGTGACTGCCTTTCCGCCAAGCTGATTGACCTTCTGGACTGCATACTGAGCCACATTCCCTGATCCGGAAATTGCAACGGTCTTTCCTGCGAAATCGGTGTTCATTACCTTGAGCATTTCCTCCATGAAGTACACCGTACCGTAGCCGGTTGCTTCAGGACGCACAAGGGAACCGCCCCACTCCAGGCTCTTACCGGTAAGGATCCCGGTGAAGCTGTTGCTGAACTTCTTGTATGCGCCGAAGAGGTAACCGATCTCACGACCGCCTACGCCGATATCTCCTGCGGGTACATCGGTGTCAGGGCCAATGTGCCGGAAGAGTTCGGACATGAAGCTGTAGCAGAACCGCATGACCTCTGCGTCTGACTTGCCCTTTGGATCAAAGTCCGAACCACCCTTTCCGCCGCCCATTGCAAGGCCGGTGAGGGAGTTCTTGAAGATCTGTTCGAACCCAAGGAACTTGATGATTCCGGGGTTTACAGAGGGGTGAAGTCTCAGACCGCCTTTGTAAGGTCCGATCGCACTGTTGAACTGGATCCTCATTCCACGGTTCACCTGGGGGTCACCATTGTCATCAACCCACGGTACCCTGAAAAGAATCTGCCTCTCAGGCTCAACAATCCTATCGAGAACTTTTGCTTTCACAAATTCAGGATGCTTATCAAGGACTGGCTCAAGAGATTCGAGAACCTCCATGACCGCCTGGTGGAACTCGGGCTCCGCGCGGTTCCTCTTTACAACCTGATCGTAGATTTCCTGCGTATAATCCATCATGGAACAATCCTCCTTTACCTTGAGAGGACAGGCTGAAATGAGATGTCTATCCTCCAGGTGTTTAAGGCGGTTGGGCTTATTTAATCCCTTATAAAAAGCTTGTCTTTTTCG
>CAZTGJ010000405.1:0-2368 GCA_964613025.1 uncultured Thermoplasmata archaeon
ATCTATGGAGTTTTAGAGTTACAAAAATAGGTCATTTTAGCTGTTACATGACAATAGAAAAGATTTCCAACCTATTGTTTACCATCACTTTTCGTGTCCTCATCCCGGCAGCCGCATTTTTTCTACCATCAGTTAATTGTAAGAATTTTAATGGATCTTTGCTAACTGATTTCTGAATTGTTGACTTAAATACTGGGTCCCGGTCATGATATTGGTCAATTGTTGAATCCTATCTGAATAGGGACACTCCGCAAGAAAAGTATAAATAATAAAATATTATCAGTCAACAAGGGTATCTCCATGTACATTACCAATAAAATTGGAATATTCGCAATTGGAATCATTGTTGCTATTATGCTATCATCATTGATTCTCGGACAAACGTCAGGAGAGACAGGTGATTTCCACATAAATTTTAAAGAGAATGACCAATTGCTCCCTGAAACGACGAGTGACCCGGATTCCCCAAGTCAGGTTCGTGAGGTAGAAGCAGATTATTCACAAGTGGGCCCAATCCGGACTAACAAACAATGGGTGAATATAGGGAAATGGGTACTACCTGAACGTGAATTTAATTGTACCATTGGAATTGATCAATTCAACTTCTGGTATCAGATCGTTCAGGAGCCCGATGAGGACGCGGATCCTGACTTTCAGTTTGAGGTTGTAAAAAGCGGTGGGACCAGTCATACGTTTGGTGCAATAATGGCCGATCCGGATGATGATGAAATTCATGAAAAGGTTTTAGATTTGGGGGATGATTACGAATTAGATATTAATGATACATTTGAGATCTACTTTAATTACAGCGGGTATGAGGATGTTCGATTCTATTATGACAACATAACATATGATTCTGGGTTTTTCGGAGAGCAAGACTTCCTCTATCTTGGAGAGTTGAATATCGAAAGAAGTGATGTCTTTTTAGAAGCGTACGATCTGTACGGTAGTGACTGGAATCAGGTTAAGGAGTTCTGTGAGATCAGGGTAGATGATGAGATAGTTATTATTGATGATATAGAAGTTCTAGATGGGTATAGCGAAACAATCAATGGGATCGAGGTTGAAACATCTATTATCCACTGGGACGTAACGGAAGGGTTCTGGAATGAACAGGAAATCGAAGTATTGGTGACGTACTCCTTATTTTCAGATGCTGAGGATCGTGGAGTTAGGAAACTTGGCGTGTTTTATTCTGAGGATAATGAGAATCCTGTTGCTGTATTGAAGATAACTCCCACCAGCGCCATAGAAGGGGCTGAGATAGAGTTTAATGGATCCGAAAGTCATGATGAGGAAGGGCCTATTGGCAGGTTCGTATGGAGTTCTGACATTGATGGGGAGCTCCAAAATAGCGAAGAGGGGATATTTAATACCACTGAGTTATCAGTAGGAGAACACACGATCTCTCTGGAAGTCAGGGATAGAGATGGGGCATGGAGTGATAAGGTAGAAGCTACAGTGACCATCAAGGAGAAACGTTCGAACGTACCACCTGAGATTGAACTTTCATCACCCGATAATGGCGATGAAATCGGGACTGATAGTGTTGTTCTTAAATGGAGGGCATCTGATGAGGATGGTAATGATCAAGATCTACGATATGACATGTATTTCGGGGAAGAGGAAGATCCAAATAAAATCATTTCATCCGGCTTGGCAAACAAGACGTTTGAAGTGGACAACCTTGAGGATGGGGCGACCTACTACTGGAAAGTTGTGGTGACCGACGGAGAGGATGATACCGAATCCGAGATTTGGGAATTCACTGTCACTCTTTCAACCGAGACATTTTTTCTCCCGGAGATCTATCTTACCTCTCCTGCAAATGGATCAATCTTCGAGGTCAATTCACTGCAGCTAATATGGACCGCCAGCGACGAGGATAGTGATGATCTGACATTCGACCTTTATCTCGGTTTGGATCCAAATGCTACCAACCTCATAGCCGCCGACCTGACCGTAGCATTCTACTCATTCTCTAACCTGGAATTTGGAAACACCTACTATTGGTTGGTCATTGTAAACGATGGAACGAATGAGATGAACTCAGAGATTTGGAGTTTCACAGTTCAAGAAGATCAGGCCAAGGATGATAATGACACGAACTGGTATGAGGAACAGAGCTATCAGGGAGGGATTGCAATTTCTGCTATTGCCGTTGTGATTATTGGTGTGATCCTCAGCTCTCGGAAACGTGAGGAATATTATGATTACGATTATGATGAATGGGGTGATGAAGAAGAAAATGACGAGGAATGGTAGATAATCATTTTACCGGATCTTTGTTTGGTGATTTATAATATTAAGTCCATTAGCTTGTAGGAATCTGCAAAAATACAATTCCGTCATTTCTCTCCTTGAAATT
>CAZTGJ010000406.1:0-2360 GCA_964613025.1 uncultured Thermoplasmata archaeon
CATCATCGAAGGACCACTCAATAGTCCTCCCTTCGAACCTTTTGCCCCTTATCCCACAGATGGAGGGGTGGAAGTTCCCGTTTCAATTACACTGAACTGGGAAGGCGGAGATGTTGATGAAGAACCTGTCATCTATGATGTCTTCATGGGAACTGATCTGGAAATGGAGTTGGGACAAATCTGTGCCGGGATAGAACATCCCGATACCTCCTGCACTCCACCAACCCCCCTGGAACCTGAAACCACTTACTACTGGATGGTAAAGGCAACAGATGATTATGGTAATATCTCTGAGGTTGCCTATCCCTACTGGAACTTTACAACTGAGAGTGCTGCTCCCTGTGAGGTGATCATTGATCCCCCATCAGTTACCGTCACCTTTGGAGAAATTATCCAGTTCAATGCCTTTACTACCTGCAATGGAGAAAGTGTGAGTGGAAACTACATCTGGGGCTTAAATTCATCGCTCGGAAGTGTCATAGACGAAAATGGATTATATACTGCCGGAACCCTAGAAGGAACAGATATTATAACAGTACTAGATGCCGACAATGGAGAGATCACAGCCGAAGCTTTTGTAGAAGTAGTAGCCTTTGGACCTCTCTGTGAGGTAACCATAAGCCCTGAGTCAGCAATTGTATCCTCCGGAGAGACGATCACCTTCCTCGCCACAACAACCCCTATCTCACCCAACAATGAATGTGCCGCAAGTTCCTATCAATGGATTGTGGACACCCCCATCGGGAGTTCCATCGCCCAAAACGGGCTATACACTGCTGGTATTAATAACACGGAGATTGACAGACTTGATGTGATTACCGTTACAGATACGGCGAATGAAAACATCATGGCCGCTGCTGAGGTCACCGTAGTGCCTGCAGGAGAGTATACCGTCATCATTACACCTGAGGAAATAATATTAGCCTCCATGGATTCCTTTCAATTCACCGCACAAACATTTAGGAACGGAATGCCTGTCCCCGAAGAAGAATATAGTTACCACTGGGAGATTTCTCCTGCGAGCAACATCGGGAGCACAATCGACATGTATGGTTCGTATACTGCCGGACTTAATTACTCCGCAAATCTTGTAACTGAAACAATAATAGTATCTGACACTGCTCACAATAATGCTTCTGCTACCGCAACAGTTACTGTTCTTGTCAAATATATCAGCATTCCCTATCTTGTATTACCACCAGGACCCTTCCTTACAAGTTATCGTATGGTTTCCGTGGGACCCATATGGCCAATTAATGGAGACGCCCTCCATCTCATAACAGGAGGTGATGAGTACAATCCCTACCTCATTAGATTATTTAGATGGGATGGCCAGCTCAATGAGGGTCAGGGAGACTACAGGGAATACCCTGACATCCCCGAGCTCCAACCTGGGATAGGAATCTGGGCAATTACCCTGCCCGGTGGATTTTTGCAGGTAGATGGAAATCCCCTCGACGCAAGTGAAGATTTTAATATTACACTTCAGACAGGGTGGAACCAGATAGGAAATCCCTTTCCACACGCTGTAGATTGGAATCAGGCAGGCAATACAACGGAGGTGGAAGTCCCCTGGTCATTTTACGGTGCCTATCTGCCATCAACAATTATGATCCCCTGGAACGGTTATTTCGTATATAACAACAGCTCAAATCCCGTCACGATTTCCCTGCCAAACCAGCGAAACGAATCAGCAACTACAAAAGCATTTGCACCTCTTTCAGAAAAGGAGGAAGGTTTTCAGCTACAAATCGGGGTTAATAACATCCCCTTCTTCTGGTTACAGGATACCTATAACTTTATCGGTGTCTCTGGGGACTCATTCGCTGAGCATGATTCAAAAGACCTGCATGAACCACCTCCGGTCTCTCCTGAGCAGGTGTCACTCTACTTTCCCCATGAGTGGGAAGGGAAACCAGAACGTTACACCACTGACTTTCGCCCCCTCGATTCTCAGAAAGAAGTTTTTGAATTCACAGTAAATCCGGGAAACGGCGTAATCAATCTTATGAAACTGTTCTGGTCAGGCACTGAAAAGGTGCCTGAAGAATACCAGACAGAATTCACCGATCCCGCAAGTGGCATTACACTCAACATGAGAGAAGTAAGTGAGTACTGGTATTTCTCCTATTCAGGCATAGAAAAATACTTTAAAATCACCATGACAAAAATTTCATACTAGAGTGCTTTAATTGAAACAGGACTAATGAAGGCAGAGCTGGTTACTGCTACCTCTCTGCTTTATTTAGTTTAATAACATAAAAAGGAATCATATCAGAAGAGTCACAAAAGGAGGAATAGAAAAAATTTAATTTTTATGCTCTTCGTGAGCTTCGTGGTTTCATTTTTGAGGTATTGCC
>CAZTGJ010000407.1:0-2359 GCA_964613025.1 uncultured Thermoplasmata archaeon
AGGGTTCCTTGGATTGTGGTTGCTCGTCCGGCCATCGGATCCGAAGGTCCGTTTCCGCATTGAGGATCTCGACCTTTCTCCCGATCTTCTCTAGAGGTAAGTTCTTGATGAGAAACTCAGCCTCTGGGGTTCCACGGGGATACCGAAGACAGTACCAGGAAATGGTAGCAATCACGGCATCCTCATTGATCGCAATATGTTGAAAGAAGCCAACGAGTTCCTCCCAGGGCCTGAGTTGAGAGAATATCACAAGTCTCCCCCCTCGGTACGGCTCAACATCTCCTTGGAAAGTAATATTCGGAGCAGGCTGCCCAGGTTGATCATGTTCTCGTTGATCCAATGAACCTGAGAGGCCCACAGCAACACGCGTTTCCGTTCAAGGACGTCTTCATGGTTCCCAAATGAAATTTCGGTCATGAAGCAAAAGATATTGGGTTTCGGTATTTAACCACATATTGCATGTGTCGCACGGACCTGTGTGTCGCACGGACTTGTGTGTCGCACGGACTTGTGTGTCGCACGGACTTGTGTGTCGCACGGACTTGTGTGTCGCACGGACGTGAGTGTCGTATGGACGTCTGTTCAATGAATCGCATCCTATCCTCTATTTGTTCATCATGATCTGGTGAATTTTTTTCATCATCTCAATGCATCGATCCTCTATCCCGTAAACGTCAAGCGCCTCTTCGAGGATATCGCCCTCGGCTACATCTTCCCCAATGATTCGCCTCATTTTCGCATATCGTTTCACGGAGTCTTTCTTTTTTTCTTCGATACACGTATTATACCGAACTTTCATCCGGAGAACACCCCCATGAGTGATGATGCAACAGTTTCAACTCCAGGCAGAACAATCGTGAGATCAAGGTGGTCCCGAAAAAGACGGGAAAAATGGAAGCTCCCCGCTACCAAGACGGTAATCATGATCCCCCCGGGGAGCGCTTCCGACGTTTCCTGCGCTGTCGTTTTGATTCTCTGAGATCCCGAATGCGCGAGAAGTCTTTTTCTCGATCAGATTTTTCAATCTGGTCGTACTCGTAGGATCTGATATCCTGTGTAATTGTCCAGAGCTTTCGCTGGGCTGATATTTCGTCAAGGTGAGCTCCAGCCTTGAGCAGGAGCTCTATTGCAGAATCGAAATTCCGCATGAATGCGAACCGCTTGTGCATGATGGCCTCGAATACAGAACGGTCACCATATCAGGTTCCCGGATCGATCTCGTCTTGGATAGTTTTCATCACTTTTCGTTTACATCCAAGACAATATCCCGTTTTGAAGTTGATCAATCCATCTTTGCCACATCTACCGCAGTAGACTTTCATTCCGGCGTTTCTCGCAACTGGTCCACAGAGTTTTTGTGATGGTGGACGACCGAGCGCTGGAATGCTCTCGAAGTTCGTGTGTGTATTCCTCATGGTTGTTCCTCCGGGTTGTTTCTTTATCACAGGATGATAGAGAGTCATTCCTGCAATGGTTAGTGGGAATTCGGGCTCGATGCGATTTGGTGTCAGGTGCACTGACGATTGGGTTAGAAACCCCGTTCCTGCTACTGTACCGTCCCATGGCTGGTGGGATGAAACCGTGACATGATGGTTCCCTATCCCGTGGTGTGAGAAGGCTAATTTTTCTTCTACAACAACCATAGTCCGGCATGAAACTTGCACCACCAAGTAAGTATTTATTCTTTTTGGCCAATTAACCAAAATACTTATAAGTTGGGATTGACCTACAGAACTGTTTAAATACATTTTCAACGATATGTTGATAAATCCCAGGGACGTGACTGTACTATGCCAAACAAGGTTCTTGAAATTGGTGAAGGTTTCTATTTATTGAAAATTGCTAAAAATAAGCGGATAACCCTACCTGATGAGATGATGGAGCACATGGATCTCAAAGAGAAAGATCTGATCATGGTGAAGCTCGTTGACGACGGGATCGCACACGTGAAGAAGTTCGAATCTATTACGATTCAGTTCTGAGCAGGGGTAAGGATTCGAATGAAGAAGGAGTTGGCCTGTGGAATCTGTGACGCCTCGTTTTCTGGCGTGATCGATAGACGTAGCCACCTGATTACTCGTCACGCGATCGATACGAAAAGTCTGACTGAGTACCTGCTGTTTCCCTTCCGGTGCCATGAGTGCAGGCGGTTGATTACCTCGTTCGAACTGCTCTGTAGGCACCTTCAGGAGAAGCATGGGATCTCACACCATTCGTTGGATCATGGATGCTCTGAGAGGTCCTCAAGGGATGAGAGACAACCTGGTCCAACGTTCATAGATGCGTTGTACAATGGATATGATACGATCGAGCTTGATGAGTTGCTCCGGAACACGTTGCAACGGTCCAGCTTATTCAA
>CAZTGJ010000408.1:0-2355 GCA_964613025.1 uncultured Thermoplasmata archaeon
TGGAAGAAAAGTTTACGTTTTAATCAGAAAATGAAATAATCATGCCACACAGCACAGTCACAGAAATCTTCATAAAGCCACGCCACCCTCCTACTCCCATGAGCACAATCCTCGATCTCGTCCACTCCCATGAAGTGTGGAGAAATCAAACCATCAACCTTCTTCCATCCGAGAACATCCTCTCCCCTGCGGTTCTGGAGGCATTGGGAAGCGACCTGTCCTCCCGCTACTCACTGGAGATCCATGATGAGGTCCATGGGGAATATGTTGAAAATGCATACCGTGGTACGAAATTCTCGGAAGAAATCATTCATCATGCCGAGAAACTGTCTTGTGAGGTATTCGGTTCGAAATATGCGGTTACCGATGCTCTCTCAGGCCATATTGCGGGAATGGTTGCACTCCTTTCCACATTGAAGAAGAACGAGCTCATGCTCACCACTCCCATTGAGTATGGAGGGTACGATGGGTATACCCCGGACTATTTTCCAGAGATGTTCGGTTACAAGGGGGATTTCCTGCCATTCGATCCTCTGGCATGGAACCTCTCTGAGGACACTCCCGAGATAATCAGAAAGAAGAAAGCGAAAGCTGTTGTCATCGGTTCAAGCTACATCCTCTTTCCCTACGACCTGAAACCCCTGAGGGAAGTGTGTGATGACGTTGGGGCCAAGTTGTTGTTCGATGCGTCCCATGTGCTGGGATTGATCGCCGGGGATGAGTTCCAGCCAGATGCTATGAAGTACTGTGATATCGTATACGGTTCAACCCACAAAAGCTTCTTCGGACCGCAGGGTGGGCTTCTGCTTACCAATGATGAAGAGCTGCATTCGGAAATGAGGAAGAACCTCACCTGGAGAACCATCGACAATCCCCACCTGAACCGTATCGCCGGTCTCGGTATCGCACTGGAAGAGATGAAGCGATGGGGGAAGGAGTATGCGGCACAGATCGTGAGAAACTCCAAAATGCTCGGCATGGGGCTGTACGATCTGGAGGTTCCGATCAAACATCAGTACAGGTTTTCCCAGAGTCATCAGCTTCACCTCGATTCTGACCTTTTGAAGAAGGTGTATGGCCTGACAATGAATGAATTCGGAAAGAGGCTTGAGGATAACTATCTGATACCGGATGCCGTGGGACGACTGGGGACTGCCGAGATCACTCGTATCGGGATGAGGGAGGAGGACATGCTCGTGGTGGCGGGATTCATCAGGCAGGCTATCGAAGGAAAAAGAGACGTGGGGGGGGGCAAGGGGCAGGGGCTCAAGGAGAAAGTAATGGAGTTCAGGAACCGATTCACATTGATGTTCACCGATGATTGAGTTACATGGGATCATTATTCCATTTCAGATTGAAAAAAGAAAGAATGCAAACCAAGAAAATTTGTCACCCCTAAATCTTTAAAGGAAAGGTCCATATCTCCACCCATGGAGTCGGCGAACGGATCCGGATTGCCAGCACTTTCACACTACATCACGCTTCTTCGCCCCCTGAATGCTGTCATGGCTGGAGTGGGGGTTTTCGTGGGAGGCATCGTAGCCGTGGGTACGGATATCGCAGGGAATGAAATCCTTTTCCGGGTAGTACTGGCTTATTTTGCGGCCTTTTTCGCAACCGGAGCCGGAAATGCTCTCAACGATGTGGTGGATGCGGAAACCGATCAGATCAATCATCCTGAACGACCTATACCATCAGGCAAGCTATCGAGATCGCAGGTCATGAGAGTGGTAGTCATAGGGTATGGACTCACCTTCCTTCTGGCTGCATTTATTAACTATCTGAACTTCATCATCGCATTTTTTAATATCTCAATGATGGTGGGTTACGAGCTCAAACTAAAGAAGTTAGGGTTCGTGGGAAATCTTTCGATCTCCTATCTCACAGGCTCAGTATTCCTATTCGGGGGAGCTGCTACCCTCGAGAACGGGGCATTGATTGATATGATCACTTCCAGTGAGTTCGGGGTGACGGTCATTCTTGCATTCCTTGCATTTCTTGCATCTGTAGGAAGGGAGATCATCAAGGACATCCAGGATATTGAGGGGGATACGGACAGGCAGACCCTTCCAATGAGGATCGGAAAGCAACGGGCTGGGATGCTGGCAGGGATCATGATCCTTTCGGCTGTAGGTCTGTCCTGGCTTCCTTACTATTATGAAATTCTTGGTAACGTGTACCTGGGAATCGTCGCGATAGCCGATGTATTGTTTGTGTATACCGTGGTCAATGCTGTAGGGAATCCAGCGCTCTCGCAAAAAATGGCCAAGTTTGCTATGTTGATCGCGCTGATCGCATTCCTGGCTGGTACTGTTGTGTAGAAAAAACAGAATAGAATAGAATAGAATAGAATAG
>CAZTGJ010000409.1:0-2318 GCA_964613025.1 uncultured Thermoplasmata archaeon
CAATGAAGGAAACAATGAAGGGACCAGCGGGAGGACCAATTGAGGGAACACTGGGGGGACCAACGGGGGGAACAATAGAGGAACCAACGGGAGGACCAATTGAGGGAACACTGGAGGGACCAACGGGGGGAGGAGGCGGAGTGAACGGAGCCTTCGATCTTCAGGACTACTACGACCATCCGGAGAACTACCGTGGGGTTTTCAGTACGTATGTACCATATCTGACCATCCTCATGAATTGTATCTACTGGGACGAGCGCTATCCGAGGCTTGTGACCAAAGCTCAGCTCAGGGAGATCTATTCGGACAATGTGCATCCAACCTTTCGGGTTGTGGGAGATATCAGTTGTGACTACGAAGGTTCCATCGAGGCCACCCTCCATTCAACCGAATCCGGGAATCCCACATTCATCTACGATCCCAGCACCGATACCATAAATGAGGAGGGCCAGGGTTTCGGACTTGCCATCATGGCAGTGGACAATCTACCTGCTGAGCTTCCCAGGGAGGCATCAACCCGATTCAGCATGTCGCTCTATCCCTTCATTCCATCGATTGCAAAAACCGATTACTCCCTTCCTTTCAATCAACTATCATTACTCCCGGAAGTGAAGAGAGCCCTGATCCTCCACCAGGGAAAGCTTACTCCCGATTATCAGTATTTGAAAGAGTATGTTGATGATCAATCTAATAAAAAATAAAAAAATAGAAAATAATAAAAAATGAGGAATTATTATGAATAATGTCGTAGTTTTCGGAGCGGGTCTGGTGGCAGCACCACTCGTTGATTATTTACTCAAGCAGCCCGGTTTCCGGGTAACCGTTGCTTCACGAACTGTGAGCAAGGCCAGACGGCTTATCGGTGAGGCACCAAATGGGAGGGCCGAGGAATTAACCATCGATCAGCAGGAAAAGCTCGATGCTCTCATTCAGGAACACGATCTTGCAGTGAGTCTTTTACCCTACACTCACCACCTGGCCGTTGCGGAATGCTGTCTGAAACATGGAAAACACCTGGTCACTACCAGCTATGTGAGCGATGCCATGAAGGCTCTTGATGGGAGGGCCCGAGAGCGTGGTGTGATCCTTCTCAATGAATCCGGTCTTGATCCCGGGCTCGACCATATGAGCGCAATGAGAATCATAGACCAGGTCCAGAAAGAAGGGGGCCGTATCTCAAGTTTCACCTCATTCTGTGGGGGTCTTCCTGCACCTGATGCCAACACCAATCCATTTGGATACAAGTTCTCCTGGAGTCCCAGAGGGGTCCTGCTGGCAGGAACCAATTCTGCACAGTATAGAATGGATGGTACGGACATGCATATCAACTCCAGGGATCTCTTTGCATCCTATCGAATGATGGAGATCCAGGGTCTGGGTGAGTTCGAGGGTTACCCGAACCGCAACAGTCTTCCCTACAAGGAGATCTACGGGATCGAGGATACCGATACCATCCTTAGGGGAACCCTGCGATATCCTGGCTGGTGCCCCACATTGAAGGCCATCGTGGATCTGGATATTCTCAACAAAGAGCCAAGACCTGACTTCCACGGGACAAGCTATGGTGATCTGCTCGCACATCTTGTGAACGCTCCAGCGGCAACAGGGGACCTCAAGCAGCATGTAGCCAGGTATCTCAAACTTGAAACAGATGCACCACAACTGGACAAGCTCGAATGGCTCGGCCTGTTCTCTGATCTTCCTCTTCCCGTGGAGCACCCCAACAGCCTCGACCAGCTTTGTTCCCTCATGGAATCCAAGATGCAGTACCAGGAGGGGGAGCGGGATATGATCGCTCTTCAGCACAATTTCGTGGCGGAATACGGAATCGGATCTGGCGATGAGGCGGAAGGTGGAGTGGAGGAATCAGGGCAGGGAAAAGCGAGAAAGGAGCAAATCGTTTCTACCCTTATTGACTACGGTATTCCCGGAGGTTACACATCCATGGCCAGAACAGTGGGTCTCCCTGCCGCCATTGCAGTCAAGATGATCCTCCACAATGAGATCACCGAACCCGGCGTTCATATACCCATCAAACCCAAGATCTACAATCCTATCCTTGATGAGCTTGAGAAAGAGGGAATAAAGTTCGAAGAACGCACCGAATCAATGTAACATCCCATCTTATCCTATCATGTGCCCCTCTCTCCCCTACCCTTCCCTTGCCACTCCCCCCCCGCTTCCAATTATATCCCGCAGTGTCATTCTACTCCACCACTCCTCCCCCCACCCACCCACCCAATGACAGGGATCTATAGCCGAAATCCATCCCCCCCACTCACTTGGCCAATTCTTTCTCAGTGGCATCCTCCTCCACT
>CAZTGJ010000410.1:0-2284 GCA_964613025.1 uncultured Thermoplasmata archaeon
TTTACTGAGGAGAGAAATGAGGAGATTGTATTTTTGCAGATTCCTACAAGCTATTGCATAAATATATTTTCAAGGATGAATTGAGGCGGGGGAGGGGGGTAAGGGAGGGTGCAGGAAAGATGAATGAGGAGAGGAGGTTGAGTGTGAGGAGGGAAAATGGATGGTGTTTACCATAGAAAACGTGGGTCTCACGCCTGAAGCAATTGGGCCTTGACTGATACCTTCACCTGCTTCCAGGTATCCTCTCCCGGGTTTATTTCGCCGGTATATCCGAGCTCCTCTGGAGTGGTCAGCTCAACCAGTGCACCATAGCCGTCCTTTGCCGGCCCGGGATTCACGAAAACCGTTCCCTTGTGCTCAATGACCCCCCGGGCATCGTGTAAGTGTCCCGATAGCATGAGGATTGGTTTCCACCGATCTACGATCGTCCTCAGACCCCGGCTTCCCTTGTGCTTCCCGGAGTGAATTGTGTCCAGGATACCATAGGCCGGAGCATGGGTTACCAGCACTGCATTCTCCCTCAGGATCGGGTTCAGCCAGTCTGCAAAGGTGTCGTCCCCGAATTCGAAAATCGTATTGAATGGGGTATAATCCGCACCTCCAGCGCCAATGAAGGGAATCCCGGAAATCATCTCTGATCGTCTGTGAAGATTGATCGCTCCAGATTCCTCGATGGTCCGGTCCAGGTCTATTGGATCGCAGTTCCCAGGTAAAGCAGCAGCTTGGATTGGGATCCGCTTCAGGTATTTCTCAGCCCATTCGTGGGGACCGAACTGGGTGATGTCCCCGCAGATCACCACAAGGTCTGGTTGATGTCGTTGGCAGAGTTCGAGAGTGGTCATGAGCCCGGTGTTGGATCCGTGGATATCGCTGAGGACCAGGATTTTCATGGTGAGGGGGAGGGGGGAGGGAGTATAAATTGATTGTGACGGATATGGTGAATAATGACGAATGCTGAATAATACTGAACCAATTCACAGTAGGGTGAAGGGGGGTGTGGGGTGCAGTGATTAATGTGGTAAGTGTTGTGTAGTGGAGTAGAGTGGAGGCAGGGGACAAACGAACAGTTCCACTTCCCGGGACATGGGCGCTTTGTAACAAACTCTTTAAATAATGCAGCACGATTACCCGATGTTCGGTGTAAAAAATGTCAGCAAATCAAACACTCATGAAATACACATTAATCCTTTCCGGACTGATTCTTTTGGTAATTGCCCTTGTCTCGGTACAATCCCCAGTGGGTTTGGCATTAGCAGAGGAGGGTGATTCCAGCAGAGGTTCCCCATCGATGACTATTGTCAGCGTCGACCCTGGCGATATTTCAGTGTATAGTTATGAAATCGTGAATGTTACCGTTACGATAAAGAATAACGGGGACGGTGAAGCAAAGAATGTTGATATTTATTATTACCTCGATAGCGACTACCAATTCAAAAGGAGATTCGATACTATTGTTGCAGATGAAACGACTAAAACAATATTTGCTTTATCCTTCGATGAACCCGGTGACCACATCATTGAGTTCATTGGGAAAGACGATGGGAGCGAATTCGACAGTAAGCAAGTCCCACTTGAGGTACTATCCTTCACGTATTATGTGGATGACGATGCTCAGGAAGGGGGGGACGGGAGCCGGGAGAGGCCTTTCAACACTATTCAGGATGCACTGAATACATCAGATATTGGTGATACAATCAGAGTGTTCGAGGGGACCTATACCGAACAACTTTTTGTAAATCAAACCGTGACCATCGTGGGAAACGGATCATCCAGCACAATAATCGACGGGAAGGGGAGATATGACTTCGTGATGACGATCCGTTCTGAGAGTGTAACGGTAACCGGCTTCACCATCACCAACACCGAGGTTGGTGATCCCTTCGAGGATAACAGTGGGATCAATATGCTTGCTAATGATTGCAGGATTTTTAATAATAACTTCTCGTATCATCATACCGGTCTCTTAATAGAATCATTCTCGAATGCAGTGTACGACAATGAGTTCTACGGGAACGGGAACGGTGTATACGTAGATCATTTTCAGTATGATGAATCCACAGTTTCCCGCAATAACATAAGCAGCAATTCATTCCTAATCAATAAGGAGTACAATTCAAAACCTTTCAATTTATATGGCGTATATTTGAAAAGATCGCATAATAATTTGATATTCGATAATACCTTCGAGATCGATATCATTGATCCTCCCGGAGAAGCCTGGGGAATCGGTCTTTTTTTGTACCCCTATAAGGAAATTCAATGGATTTTCTGAGTAAAGCTTATT
>CAZTGJ010000411.1:0-2267 GCA_964613025.1 uncultured Thermoplasmata archaeon
TAGGTAATTTTAAAGTTACATTTCTAGGTAGTTTTGGAAGTTACACGACAGATCAATTGAGGTTAAATGTTCATTTTGGGGGGGAAAGGGAAGCAGCAGTAATTGTGTCACGTGGATTATCCCGTCCTAGCTGAAGGTATGAGAATGAAGGAAGCAGAAGATACCATCAATGAAGCCAGAACCGAGTTGGACCGACTCAAAGAACGGGTTGCCGAACTTGAATCAGTGGAGAAAGAACGGGATCATGCAAGGAAGAGGCTGCGGGAAAGTGACGAGAGATATCGGTCACTATTCGATAACATGATGGACGCATTCGGCTATCACAAGATCATTGTGGATGATGAGGGAAAACCCATTGATTACCTCTTTCTTGACGTTAATACTGCCTTCTGTAAACTGACAGGATTACAGTTGGAAGACATCCTGAATCGGCGGGTAACAGAGGTCTTCCCGGGAATCGAGAATAACGACCCTGATCTCATCAGTATATACGGAAAAGTGGCGCTATCAGGCGAACCAATTCGATTTACATTGCATTTTGAACCGCTCAAGAGTTGGTATTCGGTCCTGGCGTATTCACCAAAGAAATACTATTTTGTTGCAATATTCGAGAATATCACTGAAGAAAAAAATGCTCAGGAAGCCACAGCGAAAGTGGCACGATTCCCATCGGAAAATCCAAACCCGGTCCTGAGAATCGGTAGGGACGGTACGATTCTCTACGCCAATTCCTCGAGCCGCCCTCTTCTCGATCTATGGGATTGCAAAGAAGGAGAGTGCCTTTCCGAGGAATGGCATCAGATATCCCTCGATGCGTTAAAAACAGGAAAACCTCAGTGGTCCGAAGCAGCGTGCCGGGACAGAGTATTTTCAATAACCTATGCACCGATACCGGAATTCGGATATGTCAATGTGTATGCCCTTGATATCACCCAACGAAAGCAGGCTGGAAAGAAGCTGCAGGAATACTCTGAAAAATTGGAGGAAATGATGGAGGAGCGGGAGAAGGACGAGGAAGAGCTAAGTGCTCTCTACTATCGCCAGAACGCAATCCTAGCCGCCATACCTGATATTATCATGGAAGTGGACAAAGATAAAGTCTACACCTTCGCCAACAATGCGGGATATGAGTTCTTCGGGAATGATGTGCTCGGGCAATCTGCAGATCACTTTTTCGAGGGGGAGCAGGATACATACCAGAATGTTCAGCCTCTCTTCAACGGGGATGAGAACGTAATTTATGTGGAGAGCTGGCAGCGGAGGAAGGACGGAGAAAAACGCCTTCTTGCCTGGTGGTGCAGAGTACTCAAAGACATGGAAGGAAATGTTATGGGTGCCCTATCCTCAGCCCGTGATATCACCGACCAGAAAAAGGCCGAGGAGCAGATCCGAGCTTCCCTGAAGGAAAAGGAGACCCTGCTCAAGGAGATCCATCACAGGGTCAAGAACAATCTCCAGATCGTTTCAAGCTTGCTCGATCTGCAATCCGACATGGTGGAGGACGAAAGCCTCCAGAATACTTTCACTGCAATCCAGACACGGATCAAATCCATGGCACTTGTTCATGAGACCCTGTACAGCTCAATGGACCTGGCAGCCATCAACAGCAGGGATTATATCCAGGGTATTGCCGAATACCTCTCCTCCATCTATAGTCAGACTGGAAATCGGATTCCAATCGAGGCAGAGGTCGACGATATCAATCTGGATATCGACAGGGCTATTCCCCTGGGTCTTATCATTAATGAACTCCTTTCTAATGCCCTGAAGTATGCTTTTCCCGACGAACACACGGGCACTATCTCCCTGGATTTCAAGCGGTTTGACACCGGGGATATTTCCCTCACTATAAGCGATGACGGGGTTGGAATCCCTCCGGATGTGGATGTCGAGAATCCTTCGGCTTTGGGGCTACAACTGGTCAACATGCTCACAGAGCAGATCAAGGGAACCCTCACCATCACACGAGAGGATGGCACCACCTTCGAGATAATCATCCCTGCATAGATTTTTCACGTTATCAGCATCCACCTCCCCCCTCTTCTCCCCTGCCCCCCCTGCCTGCACCCCTCCATTCACTAATTGCCCACAGCGTCAATCCATGTTATTCCATTCCACCGATCCCCACCCCCCCTTCTCTCTATCAACGCCCACAGTGTCACTCCATTCCATTTCATTCCACCGTTTCCCACCTTATCGAGCGCATCCTTTTCGAACACTTCCATAACGAACATTTCATGTTCATCTGGTCCTCATCGAGCGCTTTG
>CAZTGJ010000412.1:0-2258 GCA_964613025.1 uncultured Thermoplasmata archaeon
CTTCATCACTCAGGGAATGAAAATCGCACTTACTTCACATGGCTGAACTCTTACCGACATCCGATAGATTTTTTTATGATGAATGAACTATTCTGGGCATGACCAAGATTACAGTGATCGGTGCTGGACGACTGGGCTCGACCATTGCTTTTTCCATTGCAAAGGAGAGAATCACGGATGAACTGATGATCATTGATATCATTGAAAATCTCGTGCTGGGAGAGGGACTTGACCTTGGTCAGACCTGCATCCTGCCTGTGGTTGGATCAACGGATTACAGTAACATCGCCGGATCAGATATCATTGTTCTGGTTGCAGGGGTGGCACGGAAACCCGACATGACCAGGGAGCAGCTCCTTGGAATAAACGTGAAGATCATGAAGTCCATCATCCAGCAGGTGCTCAAGTATGCTCCGGATTCCAAACTCCTCACGGTGGTCAATCCCATGGATGCCATGAACTACATAGCTCTGAAGGAATCGGGTTTCCCGGAACACCGGGTCTTCGGCATGGGAGGAGTTGTGGATTCGAATCGATTCAGATACTTTCTGGGACTTGAATTCGGGGTCCACGTGGATAAGGTGGAGGCAACGGTCATCGGTCAGCACGGAGAGATCATGATCCCTCTGGCAAGTTCAGTGAGGATCGAAGGATTGGACGATCTCGATCCTGAAAAGGTGGCACGGGCCGTTGAACGGACAAAAGACGCCGGACGGGAGATCATCGCACTGAAAGGAGCAACATTCTACGCTCCCGCCCACGCGGTATCCATCATGGCAAAAGCGGTGATGAATGATGAGAAAAAACTACTCCCCGCATCTGTGTACATCAAGGAGGAAGAGGTATCCCTTGGCATGCCCATCGTTCTCGGGAAGAACGGTGTGGAAGAGGTACGAGAGCTGGAGATGAGCGAGGACGAGAAGGCACTCTTCAAGAAGGCGGCCCTGGCACTCAGGAAAAACCTGGAATCTGTTGGCTACTGAGGATTAGGAAATGAGACTGGGTATCGATAACTATCAATGCATCATTGCTCTTCTGTGGAGTCAATTGCATCCGATGGAGAGGAATTCTCCTGGTGCTCCATCCTGATGTGAGCATCATCCTCATGGGAAGCCGGTGATGGTGGTGAACGTTCAGTCGTCTGTCCTGATGGAGTGTTCCCGCCTTTTTTGGGTGGATCCTGCCCCGTGGCTTCCTGGGTTTCCGGGACTTCGCCTTCCTGGGGCGGATGGGGATAGTAGGGCCTGGCGACCGGAATATACTCAGGTGGAACCTGGGGGTAGTGGGAATAGGGCCTCAAGGGAACGATGTCAGGTTGATGGACGCGAGGATGGCTCTTTTCATTGATCTGCTTGCGTGTACTGCTGTTCTGAAGGAAAAGGAGGGTGATGAGAAATGCAACGAATCCGAATGAGCAGAGCAGGGAACTGGCAATGATCGGTTCTTCCGCTGCAGTTTCTGCCATGGCCACGAAGAAGTTCCCCTGGGTGGGACGGGTGAACTTGTCATAGGAGTGGAAATAGGGTCGCAGCGCCCAGGAGAGCTGGGTCCCCACAAAAGCGATGATAAAGCTCCCTGTGACAAAGGATGGATACCATTTCCTGTTGTCGTGAAAGAGCACGTAGTTCCTGTAGATGTAATACAGGCTGAAATAACCGGACAGGCCCATGATCCCGATGTTGAGAAATATGGTGAAGTAGTATTCCTTTGCCGTGAGAATGAAGAAGAGCATGAAGGGGGTGAAGGCCAGCATGATGATGGCTGCGATGAGATATCCGGTCAGAAGCATCATGGCGATCTGTGTCAGGTCCACCTTGTTCCCGAGTATCTGCTCAAGGATGTAGAAGATCGGGAGGGATATGTACAGGGTAACAAAGAAGAGGAGTGGAATCTTGATGGCATTGATCACTACCTGGTTTGAATCCACGTATGTGCCAAGGACTGCTCCGTAGATGAGAGTGCAGAGGAATATCATGATATTATTTTCTACGAAATATTCCTTCAACATTCTTTTTTTCTTGATGTCCTCTATTATTTTCTCCTGTTCATGGATCACCTTGCTCACAAGTGAGAATTGAATCTTCATCATACAATCACCTAACTCTCTTTCATTCATTTGTTGTTTGTGACATCATTCAATTGATAGTACTACCCAATTGATTTTCATAATTCATTGTTCATATCAGGTAATTCCAGCGTTCATTCCTGAAATTCTCCTCTCTTTGGTCCATTCTCCTTAATAAATATTTGCTAGTTTA
>CAZTGJ010000413.1:0-2243 GCA_964613025.1 uncultured Thermoplasmata archaeon
TGGCCAAGGGACCAATAAAATGCCTTATTCAAGCCTCAATGGCGGTAATACCGGATTTTCCCCCACTTCCTTCTTCCCCTTTCACTCCTCTCTTCTGCCTCCCTACCCCCCACCCCTCCTAATCCTCCGATGGAGATCTCGCCTGCTATGTCTGTACTCCTTTCACCTCATCAAAACAACGTTCAAATAAGAACCTCAATCACACTCTACTGTCCACCTGTCGTTAACCTTAAATACAATTCCCGAAACCAATCACCAACGGAGGTATCACATTGAATATTAAGAAAATTGGCGTAATCGGAGCCGGCCAGATGGGAAACGGAATTGCCCAGGTCGCAGCACAATCAGGCTTTGAAGTCATCATGAACGATATAGCCCAGGAGTTCCTTGACAAGGGCATGAACACCATCACCCGGAACCTTGACAGATCTGTGAAGAAGGAACGGATCACCGAGGAGCAGAAGGCAGAGGTCCTCTCCAGAATATCCACGTCCGTGGGAATGGAGGCGTTCTCTGATGCGGATCTTGTGGTGGAGGCGGCACCTGAGAACATCGACCTCAAGAGGAAGATATTCACTGCCCTGGACGAGATCACCCCAGCTCACACTATCCTGGCATCCAATACATCGTCCATCTCCATTACCCTCATCGCTTCAGTGACGAAGCGTCCGGAAAAGGTTATCGGTATGCACTTCATGAATCCGGTTCCGGTGATGAAGCTCATCGAGGTCATCAAGGGCATTGCAACGGATGATGAGACCAACACCACTATCTTAGAACTGTCCAAGGCCATGGGAAAGACCCCGGTGGAAGTGAACGACTATCCTGGATTCGTTGCCAACAGGATACTGCTTCCCATGCTGAACGAGGCCATGTATGCCGTCTTCGAGGGAGTCGCTACGCCGGAAGCGGTGGATTCCGTGATGAAGCTGGGAATGAACCATCCCATGGGACCCCTGGCGCTTGCCGATCTCATCGGTCTGGACACCTGCCTTCATATCATGGAGGTCCTGCACGAGGGATTCTCGGACTCGAAATATCGGCCCTGCCCTCTTCTGAAGAAGATGGTGGATGCAGGCTATCTCGGGAGAAAGTCGGGCCGGGGATTCTACACCTATTAATAGAGCGAATCCAGAATAATCATACGGTTGAATTCGCTACCCCATCACTCCCCTTACTCCGCAGTCACATTCATGAACTGCTCGAAATGCGGCAAGAAAACCGTGATCTACATACGATACAGCGGAACCCATCTCTGCTCCACTCATTTTAAAGAATTCGTTGAAAAGCGGGTAAAGAACGAACTGGGCAAAGAACTGGGGCGGATGCGGGGGGAGGAGCATTTCGTTGCGGCGGTCTCAGGCGGGAAGGACAGCATGGTAATGCTCTACCTCCTGAAAAAGATCTACGAGAAGCACAGGAACATCACTATCACAGCACTCACCATTGATGAAGGGATCGAAGGGTACCGCCCCCCCAGTGTTGAGAAAGTAAAGACCTTCTGCAAAGACCGGGAGATTCCTTTGGAGATCGTGAAATTTCAGGACATCGATGGCATTCCCATGGACGAGGCCAATGACCTGAGAGATGATAAGACCCCTTGTGCGGTCTGCGGAATATTCCGGCGCACCTGCATGAATGTCACTGCGAAGGAGCTGGGAGCCACAAGGCTTGCCACTGGGCACAACCTGGACGATACTGCCCAGACCATTCTCATGAACCTGACACGGGGAGACCTTCAGCGGATGGTGAGGATGGGACCACACCGGATCATCAAACCGGGACTCATCCCGAGGATCCTCCCACTGCGGCAGATACCGGAAAAGGAGAGCTACCTGTATGCGCTGCTCTGCGGCATCGATTTCCATGGAGGCGAGTGTCCCTATTTCGCGCTTGCCCAGAGGAACATCTACCGGCATGTCGTGGAGGAGCTTGAGGGAAAGATGCCGGGAACCCGCCACTCCATCCTAAAGACCTTTGACCAGTTGTACGAGCCGCTTCTGAAGATGTATCCAAATGTGTCTGTGAATTCCTGTGAACGTTGTGGAGAGCCTACGTCTGCAACGTTATGCAAGACCTGTGAGACCATCGAGATGCTGAAGCAAAGGAAGGATAAAATCGAAGCTAATTATTAGGTGTTCAGGCAACACTACTGGTGTCGCCATCGTAATGAAAAATTATTTCAAACATTTTAGGTTGTAGAAGTACTGCAAGATTATAAAAGGTGGAACACTGGGGGTGAT
>CAZTGJ010000414.1:0-2179 GCA_964613025.1 uncultured Thermoplasmata archaeon
TCTATGGAGTTTTAGAGTTACAAAAATAGGTCATTTTAGCTGTTACATGACATGTTATTCAATTCGTGATATGAAGATAATTCAGTAATGAGTAGGAAGGATTTGCATAAAACATTTAAGATAAATCAGAGTGCCAAGCCCATATATCAGGTGAATATCATGGACCTTCGACTTACTCCCGAGCAAAATGCACTGCGTGAGGATATTCGAGCCTTTGTGGATGACGTGATCATTCCACAAGCAAGCTACAACGAGCAGAACGAGATATTCCCGACGGAGATACTTAACGAACTTGGAAAGCGGGGATACATGGGTGTCATCATTCCCGAGAAGTACGGGGGAATGGGTGCGGACAACGTCTGTTATCAGATCGTCTGCGAGGAGACTTCCCGTGGATGCGGCTCAACCGGAATCACCGTAGCAGCTCACAATACCCTGGGAACCCAGCAGATCTATCTCATGGGAACTGAGGAGCAGAAGCAGCGGTGGGTACCGGACCTGGCAAGCGGGAGGAAGATAGGATCATGGGGACTCACCGAACCCATGGCCGGAAGCGATGCAGGGGGACTCCAGACTACCGCAGTAAAAGATGGTGACGAATGGGTCATCAACGGTTCCAAGGTGTTCATAACGTCAGGAACTGAGGCTGATATCTTCACGGTAATGGCGATCACGGAAAAAGGGGTGGGTCCAAAGGGGATCACAGCATTCGTCGTAGAACGCGGAAACCCTGGATACCGTGATGGTACCAAGGAGAACAAGCTTGGTCTCAGATCATCGGCCACCTCGGAACTCGTATTCGAGAACTGCAGAGTACCCGATGAGAACCGTATCGGTGGTCTCGGAAAGGGATTCATCGGCGCAATGAAGATCCTGGACAGCGGAAGGATCGGCATCGGTGCCATGGCCCTGGGAATCGCTCAGGCAGCCTTTGATGCTTCTCTTGAGTATGCCAAGACCAGAAAGCAGTTCGGAAAGCCCATCGGGAAGAACCAGGCAATCGGGTTCATGATCGCCAATATGGCAATGGAGATCGACGCTGCCCGGCTTCTCCTGAGAAGGGCGGCCTGGAACAAGGACAACAAACTGCCTTTCACCAAGGAGGCTGCAATGGCAAAACTCTATGCATCCGAGATCGGCACCAAGGTATGCTCCAATGCGATCCAGATCCACGGAGGGCATGGTTACACCAACCGATTCCCTGTGGAACGGTTCTATCGCGATGTCAAGCTCTGTGAAATTGGAGAGGGAACCTCTGAAGTTCAGAGGATCGTGATTTCGAGGCAGCTTGGATTGTGAGAACTCTGAATACTATTTTTTCACTCATTGTTCTTCATTGGCAGTTTGGGTATCTTCAAATAGGATCGAATTTTACGAATCCCTTTTTGATATCGAATAGGATTTTAAAATGGTTAAAAACATCAAGGCGACCGAGAAGTAATGGTACTCTTTCTGTCAGCGCCCACCCCACCCTCGCCAAAAATCTTTTTCCTGCAATCTCCATATCTACTGATTTTATTGCCACCGATAATGCACTCTCCCCTATGCCGTAGAGATCGACAATATCTTCCTCCTTTAATACTAGTTCAAGAAGCTCACCAACTGAACGAGGTATGATAGTTATATCCGCCCCCGAATCAACATAGAATATTTCATTTACACTAACAGCACCATAAAGCCTCACCTCAACAACCGGACGAAATATTGATCCAAAGTGCTTTAATCTCTCCTTCCTCAATTGATATTTCACCAAACTAGCACCTCAGAGGATCAGGATATCATCTTCTGGTACTTTTGTCATCAGGAAATCATTTTCTGGGTTTTTTTTATGAGCTCGTTCCCAGACTTCCTTTGCATTCGTTCCAGATGCAATGATCCTCCTATTGAGGATCGCAATATGTTTCCCACGGTATCTCTTCAGGGAGGCGCTGAGAAACCAGGTGAAGTCATCTGGATCGTCCATGGAGTGATGTTCCTCCTGCCCATATAAATAATTTTTCAGGATTTTTGGTTGTAACATTTATTATCCTCTTTCAATTCTAATAGCTCATTTGCATAACTGTAACAAAACATCCAATTACCACGTGAGATCGAGGAACACGTTCTTATATTAATGTTTCTGAAGATTGTAAGAGTTCAGCCATGTGAAGTAAGTGCGATTTTCATTCCCTGAGTGATG
>CAZTGJ010000415.1:0-2146 GCA_964613025.1 uncultured Thermoplasmata archaeon
GACAGAGGATTGAATAGACGGAGGTGGGGAGGGGGTAGAGGATTCACGGGGAGGGAATGAGTGGTGGGCAGAGGATATACTGGGTGATTGGGGTAGAGGGAGAAAATGATGCCGGCGGAATAACATGTAGTTGAGGAATCAAATTCACTTGAGGAGGAGGGGTGGGGGGAGGGGGGGTAGTGGAATGAAATGACACTGTGGGCGATGATAGAATGAAGGGGACAGGAGGATTGGATATGAGATTTGAGATCGGATTATTATGGTTAAAAAACAGAGAAAAGGATGATCAGGCCTCGTAGACATACGCTTTGGTGGAATCGAAATCAGGCAGTTCCCCGATCTCCCAGCCGACCCCCGTGCTTTCTCCATAGTAGTATTGGGTCTCTCCCACCTCGTAGAACGATCCGCTTCCATTCACCGCGAAAGCAGGAGCAGCATGACCCGCATCGGGAAACGCCTCGTAGAGAAGAACAAGAGCTGATTCGATTCCCAGGATCTCGGAAAGGGATATTGCCAGAAGTGCGGTATCTTCGCAGTCACCAAGCTGATCCACCAGGGTCTCGATGGGATATCTGGGGTACTCTCCAATGCCAGTGGTTACGTTGTCCTGTGAGTACTTGAGGGACTGCACGAAATTCAGGATGTATTGACCCTCCTGAAGACCGGTAAGGTTCTGCCCGGAAATCAGATCGTGAAGTGATCCCGCAAATTCAATGAGCACCGGGTCCTCAGGTGTGGCAAAACCGATGTAGTCGTCATACCCCCGAACCCGATGATCCATTGCATTATACTGGGCATAGGAGGTGGGATCGAAATTGTAGCTCAGTGTATACTCTATTCCATCATAGCGCCACTCATAGGATTTCAGATATCCGAAATGGATCGTTTCCACACTGACCGCAAGTTGGGCATCGGGTTCGTCTGTTCCATTATCAACGGAACCGTCCATCACACCGCCAACCGGCATCGTGAGGTTTCCCGAGCTGAGGTTGTAGCTGATTGTCCCTTCGTAGCTCTCATTTGAATCCCCGAGATCAAGCAGGGTGCTCCTGAAGAATCGTACATGATATGCCCTAACCTGGAACTCATGCTCGGTGATGTTGTCGGGTACATTGACCTCGAAGGTGGTGGTGAGGTTGAACTGCTCCTGCCAGGGAACTCTCCAGGACCCTCCATTGTCGTCAAACATTTTCAACCGCTCCCCATCCTGCTTTATCTCAAACTGGAACCAGGCTGTGGATTGTTTGTTCAGTGGAACGGTGAGGTTCACCCAGGTAAAATTGAAGGAAAGGGCTATATCGTGGAGTGGATCGATATCCTCGGTATCGTTGAATCCGTCGTTATCATCGTCCGGGTCCCTGTTATCACCTACCCCGTCCAGATCGTTGTCCCGTGACTCGTTCCCATCATAGGGAAACGCATCTTCCTCATCCCCCACCCCGTCATTGTCGTCATCCGTATCCTCGTTGTCCCCGACGCCGTCTACATCGGAATCCTTGCTTTCCTTCACGTTATCCGGAAATTCATCATACTCGTCTGGTACACCATCCCCATCAGAGTCCGCAGGGTCCCGTGTCCAGTCAAACGTAATGCAACCTGAGAGTCCCAGGACCACAAGAAGTACAACTGTGAGGAGCACACCAAAGGATCCCCTGGGAGGAGAATGGTTCCGGGAAAGTGCTTTCATTGATGCCCCGTTGTTCTCGTTAATTACTATCTTTTTCACGGTATCACGTTCAATCGAAGAGTTTACTCATAGTATCCTTTTTACAGTATCATGTTCAATTGTAGTTTTTGATAATAGTATTCTTTCCACAATACCACGTTCAATCGAAGAGTTTACTCATAGTATCCTTTTAACAGTATCATGTTCAATCGAAGAGGTTTATCATTGGACTTTTTGATGAGGGCGGCATAGAAAATCAGGGAAACTACTAATAATTTCACCCGAAGCAACCTGATTTGTAACAGAAAAAAGAAGAAATCGCCGGGCAGGAAGATGGGTATCATTGGTACCTACTGTGACCGGCGAATTCCAGATAGGGTGTGGAATTCATTTCCACGCGGATAACCATCGGGGATTATGGATTGTGGGCAATCCGTGATCGAAGATGCAGCTCATTCAGAGCTCATCCCGGTCACGTGA
>CAZTGJ010000416.1:0-2136 GCA_964613025.1 uncultured Thermoplasmata archaeon
ATGTGGCCAAGGGACCAATAAAATGCCTTATTCAAGCCTCAATGGCGGTAATACCCCGCCCTTCTGCCTTTCCTCCCCACTTCATTTTAAACCCACAGTGTCGTTTCACTCCACTGCCTCCCACCCACCCACCCCTTTCTTATTTCATTATTATTATTATTATTATTATTTGTAGGGGTCGCTCTCAGGTTCCCCTCTGTTGCATTGGTTTTAACATCGTCTGTACTCTCACCAGACCATATCATCCTCACGCTTTTTCACAAGTTTGACCACAGCCATTATCACTGACGGGATCACGATCAGTGCTGCTCCACCGACGATATAAATGAAGGGGATTCCCGTGTTATTTGTTCCATTTGGCTGGGGGGGATCAGGATCCGGAGGTTTGTACCCTTCGATAATTATTGTCTGTGAGGTAATCTTTTTCTCCCCATTATCATAGATCTCGAATCGAAGTGAATAATTATATTCCGAATCCGGGGAAAAGGTGAAAATTCTTTCCTCTTCCATGCCAGGGTGCAGCTCTTCGATCGTTTGCATGTGCTGATATTCATTGTTTGCCAAATAGTGAATGTCCAACCAGGTTGCAGCCCCATCTCCCCTGTTTTCCAGTTTCAGGGTGATGTTGGTGAATTCATTCACCTTTAACCTGTATTTCTCCGAACTTATATTTGAAATCCGGAGATCCGGGGTACCGGGGGTTTCATCCTGAGTTATCGTCACATTCTCACTCTGAAAAATATTATTCTGCTCCCTGAGCTCATTGATTTCATCCAGACTGTCAACAGTTACTCTGAATGAATAAATTCCAGGTAGAAATTCGTCCTTTCCTGTATCCCAGGGGATATCGACAACCCTGAGTCCATTCACCCCTATCGTTTCCGCTACCCGTATTTCATCCAGATATTCCCAGGTCGGTTCCGGACTCATATCCCTGAACCAGTATTCCACCAGCAGGTCGAAATGGGAGTAAAGTTCCTCATCACCGATGTTTTTGATGTACATGGTTATGGTTCCCTTGTTCCCTTTCTCAAAGTTTTCCAATCCATTTTTATTGATGATCTCTACGTTATTTATGGTTAGATCCGGATATCTGATAGGTTGTCGGATCACGATCCGGAAATCCAGCGGGGTTTCCGAATATTTGTCTCCGTCTCCCACAATGAGACTCAGGATATGGTCCCCTTCTCCGAGATAGATCGTGGTGTTCATCTTTCGCTCCCTGCTCTCCCCTCCGAACTCTCCGTCTTCGTCAAGATCCCATCTGAACTCGGTCACATTATCTCCGTCTACATCTGATGATTCGGACCCGTTGAGATAGAACTGCACCTCGATACCCTCGGAATCGATGTAGTAGATCAGCTCTGTTCCTATGTCCTCGATCAGGCTCCAATTGTCCCACATGCCATTACCATTATTGTCCGAATTTGCAATCATGACCACGGGGGTAGGTGCATGGTTCGGTCTCCGGATGGTTATCTCTTTGTATCCCTGCCGAAGCTCATCCCCTCCGGGTCCTTCCCTGATATATTCTCCCAAAGCATGCAGGGTGAGGGTCAGTTGATCATCTTTGTATATATCGAAATCCTCCTGAGACACTGTTATTGTTGGCTCAGGATCATCATCCCAGATGATGCCATCAAGTGAACCGAAAATATTTCCGGAAGGGGAATACCCTCCGTCTTTGTTAGATTTCACCTCTTGGCAGAGGGTAACATTGAAGGGATCACCTACTTTTTCGTCATTGTCAACAATGACGAATCCATGGACCTCATTCCATTCGGCGCCTCCACTGGTATCTCCGAACATCTCTATCTCATTATCTGTTCCACCTGAATCTGCTTGTGCGTTCAGCATGACGTTCTGTCCGGATGCCAGAGCCACGGCCGCTGTGATAAGGATCACAGCAGTCCATATTATTTTCAGTGTTGTATGCGTGCCCATAATGACCATCTCATGTCTTGATGTCAATCATTCACACGGTGGCTTTTTAAGACGATTGGATGTGACTTTTGACACAATTGTTAACACGGAACATGGCTGTTAACAAACCCCTCAAAAAGCTACTGATAATGCGGGAATTTTTTTTTATAGTACATAAAGTATGAAATAATTCGGAAAAGGGAGGGGTAGCCA
>CAZTGJ010000417.1:0-2136 GCA_964613025.1 uncultured Thermoplasmata archaeon
AAATAATTATCCGACACCCCACTTCCACTTGGCCCTGCACAAAATATATTAATGGTGAACCGGTTCCATACTTTTACCACACTACCATTTAAATAATCCAAATAATATTTCGAATAGTATTTGATATGAAATTTGATTGACATTTCATTTAAGATTTCAATGAATGGTCTTTTGCCAGGGGATATCGAAATGGAACATAACGTGCAGACTTTCCTGATGAAGATCGAAAAGAGGATCGAGACTCCGGACGGAGCAAAGCGGGTAAAGTGCATCCACGAAATTCAGAAGCGAATGGAAACCTCGGAGGAGTGCATCGTCGATGGGATGGAATTCCTCATCAGACTTCTCAAGGACAAGGACCCGTGGGTCAGAAAGGAAGCTCTGAATGCCATGGAGGGAGTGGTGGACCTGATCATGGAGCAGATAAGCAGGGAGAAGGATTTCCTGGTCAGATACCATGAAAAGATGGTGCCTGTGAAAAAGCTCCTCTTCTATCAGGCAATCCAGCTCACCAAGGATCCGGACACTGGTATCCGCCTTCATGCGGTCACCATTGCAGGAGATAAATCACTTGAATATTCCCTGATCAGGGAGAAGGCAACGCCCTTTCTCATGGCACGAATCAAGGATGAGAACAAGGAGGTCAGGAATGCTGCCATCGGTTACATCATCAAGATATCCCAGCATTTCCCCGAACTTACAAGGCCCTTCCTCCAAAAGCTCTATACCGCGAAAAAACAGAGCACAGATGTATACGTAACATATATCCTTGATAAAACCATGATCAAGCACCACTTTCCTGAATTCGTTCCCCTGTTCTTCGGGAAATTGAACGATGCTGACATCAACACCGAGAAGTATATCGTTTCGGCACTGGTCAAATGCGGAATACGTGATCTCGATCTGCTGAAACCGGATCTCGTGAAGGGACTCACCGACCAGTCGGACATCCTCTGGTGGGTGTCGGCAAGAAATATGATGATGATCTTATCCCGGGTCGCGGAAAAGCATCCCGAGAACACACGCCCCTATCTGAGATACATCCTTCCCCTTCTCACCAACGAGAACCGGGAGATCAGAAGACTCGCAGCGGAGACCGTGGGGATGATGGGTACAGGTGAGCCCGATCGCGTCAAGGAGGCACTGGCTACACTGGTCGATCTGGTGAAGGATCCTGATGGCAAGGTTAAGGAGACCGCAATTGCGTCACTTGAGAGGATGGGTATCTCGGAAGATGATTTCGAGAGGGTGAGAAATGCATCGGCCTCCCTGAACGATGCCCGCCTCATTATCATGGACCTCAAAAAACAGAACGATCTTACCGAGAGGATCAGGGATTCATATTTTGTGGCCAGACAGGCCTTTTCCCAGGGAGACTATCAGAGGTCATTCGATTTCTCGAACCAGTCGATCATTTCCTCCCGTACCAGGAACCAACTTCGTTCCCATGCCGAGCATGCCATACAATCTGCAGATTTCGTCCTCAATGAAGCTGCTGCCGGGGGAATGAATACGTCTTCCATCTCCACCAGGGTAGAAGAAGCACGGAAAGCCTACCAGGAAAGGAAATATTTCCTTGCTCATGAGCTCATATACAAGAGTAAGATAGATGCCGATCTCCTGGGACAGAGCGATCCGTTGGCTGACCCCTATGAGATGGACCCGGGTATGGAATCCCGGATCGACACCATGGTGTGCCATTTATGCGGGGAAAGTATCTCGAAGGGGAACACAAACTGTTCGGGATGCGGGAGCCGGCTTGAATCCACCTCCTGTGCAGCATGCAGTACCACGGTTCCACAGGGTTTCCAGTTCTGTGCGGGTTGTGGTGAGCATCTTGATAATGTCTGCGAGGTCTGTGGTGCTATCAACCGGAACTCAGTGGATTCCTGTGATATCTGCGGCGGCCATCTCAACCATACTACCACCTTCGATGAACCCAATCTGGAGCTGGATGTCAAGCTCATCCCGCGGTAATGATAAACAGAATCTCAAGAAAATTCCAATGGAAATTCTTAAGGATCACTTATTATCATTATCATTATTATTATTATTATTATTATTATTATAATCGTAGGTTGTAGGTAAGAGTTCAGCCATGTGAAGTAAGTGCGATTTTCATTCCCTGAGTGATGA
>CAZTGJ010000418.1:0-2133 GCA_964613025.1 uncultured Thermoplasmata archaeon
TATGGCTACCCCTCCCCTCTTTGAAGATTTTCATACTTTATGTACTATAAAAAAAACATTGCATTTCCTACGTGGTGTCTGGGACACTTGCCATCGGGCAATAAATGACAAAACTTTTGATGGGTGCACTTTTTCCCAGGCGCCCCATCACCTTATTTTTATTATCTCTCCATTCAAAGCAATGGATTTGGTTGCGTTGGGGCTCTTACCCTCGTCTTCCTAAAACCATATAACCTGCTTAGCTTTTGCCAGAGCATGAAAATCGGAAGACTGCTTACCATTGATGGTTCATTCGGGGAAGGTGGAGGACAGATCCTCAGGAGCACACTGGCACTCTCTATGATCACCGGACAGGGTGTCCGGATCGGGAATATCAGGGCAAACCGGGATACTCCCGGACTCAGACCCCAGCATCTTGCGGCACTGAAAGGTGCCGTATCCATCTCCAATGCTGAGGTGACCGGTGATGAGATCGGCTCACAGGAGGTGCAATTCATTCCCGAGGCGGTGGAAGGAGGGGAATTCAGCTTCGATATCGGCACCGCAGGAAGTGTGACCCTTCTGCTCCAGTGCCTTCTTCCTCCTCTGGTGCATGCCAAGGGAACTTCCCATCTTCGATTGATGGGAGGGACAGATGTTCCCTGGTCCCCACCGGTGGATTACCTGAAATATGTGCTCGTTCCCATGCTGAGAAAGATGGGGGTGGATATCGAGCTGAAGCTGGTAAGACGCGGATACTATCCCAGAGGGGGCGGGGAGATACAGGTCATTGTCCATCCCTCCGCGCTTGAGCCTGCGGACTTCCAGCGTCTGACAGGGGTGGATGTTGATACCAAAGCGGATGAAAGTGAGGGCATTTCTGTCCATGGGCAGGTCTTCCTCACTGACCTTCCCGACCATATATGTTCACGGATGATACAGGGTGCAAAACAAGAATTGAGGAGGGGGATCGGCAGGAATGTTGGGGTGAGCATCGAGAAATGCGATGAGCATGGAATTGGAGTGGGAACCGGGATCACCCTCTGGACCGCCGGGAAAGGATCGGAGTCTCCGGAATACATTCTTGGTGCCTCCTCTCTGGGAAAAAGAGGAGTGAAGGCAGAGGATGTGGGAGCTCGAGCGGCCCGGGATCTGATCATGGAGATGGAGTCCGGTTGCAGCGTGGATGTTCATGCAGGGGATCAGCTTCCTGTGTTCACCGCACTGATGGATTACGGTCATACTGGAAAACGATTGAAATATTCCGTCCGGGAGATAACCCCTCACCTCAGTACCGCACTCTGGGTACTGGAGCAGTTCGGTCATACCAGCACCACCCTCTTTCAGAATGGATTCCATATAACGGTTTAGGTGAGAGAGTGAACGGGCATGTGAATGAGTATGTGAAAGAGTGGACATTTGAGTATGAAAATGACTGGTAAATTGAGGATATGAATTGGATAAATAAATGAACAGGTGAGTGAAAGGATATGAAATCACCAGACTACGATGACAGTGTGGGAAGGAAGCGGCTGGAGCACATGGCGAGGGGAGATCAACTGAAGGCGGTGATCTTCGACCTGGATGGAACCCTTATCCATTCAAATGTTCCCTTTCCCCCATATCGCGATCGCCTGAACATCCAGGGGGATGTCATTGCCGGCATCGGTAAGCTTCCTCCCGAACTTCAGAAGGAAAAATGGGATATCATCGCAGAATATGAGAGTGAACTCGAACGGCAGGCCCAACCGGCTCCCGGGGTCAGACCGCTCCTGGTATACCTAAAAAAGAAGGGAATCTATACCGGTGTCATCACCCGCTCCAGGGGAGAGTATGCACAACGATTGATCTCGGCCCATGACCTACAGGTGGATATTTCCCTTGGAAGGGAAGACATCAAACCCAAGCCGCATCCCGACGGATTGGAATATCTGCTTGAACAATTCGGAGGAATACGGCCGGAGAATGCCATTATGGTGGGGGATTTTCTGTGGGACATCCTTGCGGGAAGGAATGCTGGAATGCTGACCGTCCTCATACTCCTTCCACATTCCAATGAATTTGCTGATAAAGCCGACGTGGTGGTACGATCGCTGCATGAACTTCATGATCTAATAAAAACGGATAAATGAACTGATAAGAAAGGAACAAGTG
>CAZTGJ010000419.1:0-2105 GCA_964613025.1 uncultured Thermoplasmata archaeon
GTGGCCAAGGGACCAATAAAATGCCTTATTCAAGCCTCAATGGCGGTAATACCTCTTTGTCAGCCCTCTGTACCGGAAAACTTTTAAACAATGTATCTGACATCCTGTTCGAATGAAGGAGTATGGGAATATTCTGAGATTCGATTTTATTCACAAGGTAATCTGGACCAAGGTGGAGTACTATGAATTCTATTATGAATACCAGTAATTTGACGAAGGTCTATGGTGACAGAGTAGTTGTTGACAGCGTTGATTTCTCCGTGCGGGGGGGGGAGATATTCGGTCTCTTCGGACCCAACGGATCCGGAAAGAGCACCATCCTGCGAATGCTGACCGGCATCACCCAGCCCAACAAGGGTTCAGTTCAGATTCGCGTAAACGGGAATGCCATCGATGTCCTGTCCGATCCTATAATCGTCCGGGAACATGCCAGCATACTCACTGAAATCCCTGCCCTCTACGAGAACATGGAGCTGTATCACTACCTCAAATTCTACGGAAGGATGGGAAGGCTCCCTGAGGATAAGCTCAGCACGCGTGTGCTCGAAGCGGTCACCATCGTAGGGATGGAGGATCACATCTACCGACCCCTCAGACAGATGTCCATGGGAGAGCGGCAGCGGGTGGAGATCGCCAGGGTCCTGCTCAAGGATTCCCCCATCATGTTCCTCGACGAACCCTTCAACGGGATAGATATCACCACCCGGCGGGAGATCCGGGAGTATCTGAAGAAGAAATGGCTCAACGAGAGCAGATGTGTGTTCTTCACCTCGCACAATCTGCTGGAGAGCGAGCATTTCGTGGATCGGTTCGCCTTCATCTATCAGGGAAAGATCATAGCATCCGGAGATGAAGAAGAGCTCAAGACCCAGTTCTCAACCAAGAAGTTCGTCATCATTCTCAAAGGATATATGTCCGGAGAGATTCAACCCGATTTCGATGAAGAGTTCGATGATCCGTCTCTGGAAGGCAAACAGCAGATATCTGTGGCCCAGAATGCCCTCCTGCTGCTCATTAAAGAGGATCTGATCCTCGAGGGGGAGGTTGTCGGGAACAAGATATTCCTCACCGTTTCCTCTCATGACGATCTTGATGTGGTGATAAAGACCCTTGTGAAAAACGGGATCACTTTCCATGAGGTCCACCCGGTCGGATCCATTGAGGATATCTTCATCACCCTTCTGGAAGAAAAGAAGAAGAAGGAGGGTTTCGAAGATTCGGAAATCCCGGTCGCGAACGTAATAAGCCCCGGATATGCGGTCCAGCGGGAAAAGCCCGGTCCATCCGGACAAGAATCTTCAGGAGAAGAAGCTGGTTCTGAAACGGGACGCTCTGGTGGCATCGGTGAGGACAGACTCGATGATCATGCATCCTTGACCGGGGAGAATGGGAAATCAAGGGATAGCGATTCCTCCTCACCTCATAGTGCTGGAGAGAAGGAAGCCCTGATCCAGGATGAAGCCGGATCACACCTGATTCATCCCGACAAGATCGGGATCAAGGATAGATTCAGGTTCACCAATAAACCGAACCACAGTATTGGAAAGGACGCAGAACAGGATAAAGAGCAGGACACAGAACAGGACAAAGAACTGGACACGGAACAGGACAAAGAGCAGGACACAGAACAGGACAAAGAACTGGACACGGACCACAAACGAACTCACGGCCACAACGAACCCAACGGAGCGGAGACGGAAGGGGGGGCGGAAGAATGAGCAATCAACCAGAATTTCCATCTGCCCACATCATGAAACGGCAGTTTCCTCTTGTCCGGGCTCTCATAAGAAAAGATTTCAAAAAGAACATGTATGGCAACTTTCCTACACTGGTCATTCGGAACGGCCTATTCCTGTTCCTTATCGGCAGTGCCATTGCAATGGGAATGAGGGACGATTTCATTTCATCACGGTGGGACTCCGATATGACCATGTACCGTTTCGCATTCATGACCATCGTGCTCATGATATTCCCACTTCATTTCATTGGAGGGATCTCGGCTGAAACCCTGCAGGGTACCTTCAGGAACGTGTCTCTCTATCCGATTGGGATCCATGTGTCTTCGGTTAAGACCAAAATCCCTCTCTGAATCGGTGTCTATTCAC
>CAZTGJ010000420.1:0-2089 GCA_964613025.1 uncultured Thermoplasmata archaeon
CTTCATATCTCAAGGGTGAAAATGGCCGCAACGCTTGTTGGCGGTAATACGTTCCTTTCATGTAAAACCAACGAGATCCGTTCCCCCCTTCCTCCACCTGGTTGTCGGGATGTCGGGTCATAATGGGGATAACATAAGTGGATTGATATTGGGTTTGTACGAATCGGGACCCGGCCAGCAAAGGGGTATCGCTCGGTGATTCTAAGAAAGAAGGTGAATCAGATGGTCATTATATTGGCCGATTGTTGACTGGAGATATTCGATCTTATTCGCGAGTGATCAAGACCACTGATTGAACCGGGACTGGCACGTACCATTTGAACAGTTTGAATCCTGCGACGAACAAACGACTACGATCCGGAGGGGCGCAGGGGGTGGAGGTGGGGAGTGAGCATTTATGTGAGGTCCGGTTAGGTGTGTATGAGGTGCAAAGCACCGAGGACCGAATGAACACGTTTGATGCACATAGTGCTGAGGAATGAGAACTTGTTCGAGTTCCGGTTGAGTGCAAAGCGCTCGATGAGGACCAGATGAACATGAAATGTTCGTTATGGAAGTGTTCGTTAAGGCAGAACCCGACAAGGCGAGTTGTTGTAATCTGAGGAGACGGAAGGGAAGAAGGACAAAAAAGAAGGAAGAATGTGTGGGATGAATAGCTGTTTCCGCTCTCATCCGGGTAATCATTAAATAGTCTATTGTGAGTGCCCATGCACGAAACATGGAGGGTAATCTCATGAGAAATCCCACAGCATTTTTAAAAAAGGAATATGACGATCTCGTGGAGAAAGGGTTCGACTGGAAACTGCGCCCACTGCAGGGTCCGTCGACACCCCATTGTATTATCGAGGGCAAGAGTCTGATCATGCTCTGTGCCAACAACTACCTGAACATGAGCAACCATCCACGGGTGGTTGAGGCGGCCCTGGAAGCAACAAGGACCCATGGGGCCGGTTCCGGATCAGTCCGGGCAATTGCCGGTACCATGGACCTGCACTTCGAGCTTGAAGAGGCAATCGCTCGATTCAAGAAAACCGAATCCGCCCTCTACTATCAGACCGGTTTCGCTGTGAATGCCGGTCTCATTCCCCAGCTTGTCGGGAAGGGAGATGCGGTCATTTCGGATGAGCTCAATCACGGTTCCATCATCGATGGTGTCCGCTTATCCTCGAAGACCAAACGCTATGTTTACGCCCACAATGATATGGGTGAACTGGAGAATGTCCTCAAGGAAGTTGAGAAAACCGATGCACCAAAGATTCTCGTGATCACGGACGGTGTGTTCTCTATGGACGGGGATATCGCACATATGGACAAGGTTGTCGAGCTCGCTAAAGAGTACGGCGCCATGACTTACGTCGATGACGCCCACGGTGAAGGGACCATTGGCCCGGACGGGCGTGGGATCGGAGCCCACTTTGGCATTGAAGGAGAGATCGATGTCGAGATGGGTACCTTCTCAAAGGCCTACGGTGTCGTTGGTGGTCTGGCGGCAGGCAGCCAGGACCTTGTGAACTACGCACTCAACAAATCCAGGACTTGGCTCCTTTCAGGATCCGCTCCACCGGCAACCACTGCTGCATGCAAAGCATCGATCGAGGTTCTGGAGACTGAGCCGATACATGTTCAGAGGCTCTGGGAGAACACGAATTACTTCAAGAAGGAGATCCAGTCCTTGGGATTCGACACCGGTCCTACCGAGACCCCCATTATCCCGGTGATGTGCGGTGAGTCCCATAAAGCCAAGGCCCTTTCCGATTTCATGTTCGAGAATGGATGTTTCGCACTTCCGATCGTATTCCCGATGGTTGCCAGAGACAAGGCACGGATCCGTTGTCAGATGAACGCCGGCCTCACCCGTGAGGATCTCGATATCGCGCTTGCCGCATTCGAGAAGGGTGGAAAGCAGCACGGTATCATCTGATCAGGTATGATCTGACCTGGGACCACCAAGGCCATAAAAAGTACAGGGCGAATTTACTCCGCCCCTTACCTTCTTTTTTCAATCCTGGGATGAGAGATAACTTCCTCCACAGAGTGCTGTGTGGCATGATTATTTCATTTTCTGATTAAAACGTAAACTTTTCTTCCA
>CAZTGJ010000421.1:0-2083 GCA_964613025.1 uncultured Thermoplasmata archaeon
CATGAAGCAATCTTAATCTGAATGTGAGATATAAATACGTTGAAAAGTCCAAAAGGCCGCACGGACGTTTGGACGTGCCCCATATGATGCTCAATCCACGTCTCAGGTCCAACCATTCTTCTTCTTCAAGGCTTCGCACTCCTCTTGGATCCCAGAGCGGCGAAGATATTCCTCCACCACATCCATTTGGGTCTGTCCCCGGATCAGCGCAATGGTTTGTATCACCCGCTTCGTCTTCGGGTGAACCGCGATCCTGGGTAGATTTCCTTGATGTTTCTCATTCATTTTTTCCCTCCCACCCTCTCGAAAGAGGGCACTGCTTCAGGTATGAGCCTTTCGAACTTGTCGTTCTCGATCTAATCCCCATGTTGATTTCTTCTGTTGCCATGATCGGATTACCTCTTCGACATCTCGTGCCTCGTTAGGACATCTTTCGCCATATCTCTCATGATAGAAACCGGATGATCCGATCCAGTGGAGTAGATGTCCTCAGGGTAGTGACTAATGAAATATTGACACACCTCGAACAAGCCAGCTTCGTCTCCATTCTCAACGAATAAGTTCTGGCCCAGTTTTGAACCTCCTTCACTGGGTTTGGGCAATTTGAATCTTTGCATTCGATTGTTTTCATTCAATTCCATCATGCGAATCCATTTCAGGATCTCCAGTCGTAGTTGGTCTAAGACATGGTCAAGAATGATTTTATTCACCATCTCTTCAAACGATAGACCTTGCTGTTCTGCAGAATCTTCAATCATATTTACCAATTCAAGAACAGAATCATCTTTCTCGCAGTTGAACTCAATCGAATCGCCATCCCATAGAATTCCTTTCCTGATCTCTTCCTTTTGTATTGCTTCATGCATATTGTTCGACCTCCTAGTTCAATTCATTTTCACGTAGTAAGTAATCATCAAAGCACAGTTGCTCCATAGTGCTCAGGATCCACCTCAGTTCTCCTCCATGTTGTTTCATTGATCCACCCCCGCTTCAAACTCCATGATGGCTTTCAGTCCTACCTTGTTCACGAGAAAACCGGGTTCTGGTTCTGATTGAGCCTTTATCAGCCGATCAGCCTTCCGGGATGTGGTGATCATGTCCGTGAGGTATTTTTCATGGAGTCCACTGATTTTGCGAATCTCCGAAAAAAGGACCGGCTTGCCTTTGTCCTCATGGGTACGTGTGTGAATCTGCCGAAGAAGGCGAGCCTCGGAGGATGTCAATTTCAACCGCTGGGTATGATGCTCAGCCGGATCGATTTGTGATGGCACTTTCTTGTCTTCTTCATCAAGAGTGGCGGAAGTGGCCGTTGTGGCACTATTTCCGATACTTCTCGCCCGCGCGCGTATAGGGGAAGTTATGGGAAAATGACCCTTATCGGCCACTTGTGCCACTTTCTTTATATAACCAAGCCCCATATCACTCTTTCCCTTTACATACTCCCCGCCTTTTGTGCCTCTAAAACTTTCATCGATACCATGCTGTTTTGGTGATGTTTTGAGTTTTAGCCCACAATAATATCTAATCCCTCCAGTTCCCTTTTGGCTCGTGAACCCGCGTTCTCTGATAGCGAGTCCGAATGCTCGTTTGCTTTTCGGCTTCTCCTTTTCTGCTACGCACCATGCCTCGTACGCAGCATAGATTGTTGCTATCTTTTCCGACTCGTGCGGACTCAGGTCGCACAAAGCGTCAAGAAAGCCCCCTAAGATGTCCATTTCGCTGCGGTATTCCCCGGTAGCCTCAACAACGCCTGGTGGTGTGATAACTCCATCCTTGACCCAGAGAACCGCTTCAGCGATCGCCTGAGCAAATATCCCCTCCAACTCTCGCTCCAGCTTTTCCTTGAGATCAGGCTCGACACTCGGATCAAACGTCATCTCGAATGGCAGTAGCCGAATTCTCCGCCACATGGCATGATCCGTTCCTTTGACGATCGGCTTATGATTGCATGCTAACCAGAGCTTGAATTGGGGGATGAACTCGAAGAACTCATGGAACAGAAAGCGTGCTGATATCATGTCCTGCCCAGTCAGCGCCTTGAGCTTCCCCTCTGCCAAATACTTCATAGCATCAGTCTCAATGG
>CAZTGJ010000422.1:0-2072 GCA_964613025.1 uncultured Thermoplasmata archaeon
ATTTTTCTGGGGAGAAAAATGCGGGGATTCAATTATTGCAAATCCCTACAAGCTAAAAGTAGGAAACCTATAAATAATCATTCATTTCTGCTTCATAAGTGAGAACATGAAACCCGAGATCATCTACCACGGACACTCCTGTTTCGAGATAATCGGCAGGAATAGAATTCTTGTGGATCCGTTCCTCAAGGACAATCCCAATGCGGGTGTCAGTCACGAGGAAGTGGAACCCGATATCATTGCAGTCACTCATGCTCATGGAGACCATTTCGGAGACACCATTGAGATCGCCCAGCGTACGGGAGCTACGGTGGTCTGCATTGCGGAGATCGCATGGCATCTGTCCACATTTGACGGCATCGAAACCGTTGCCATGAACATGGGGGGGACGGTGAGGGTGAAGGAAACCGACATCTCCATGGTCCGTGCAGATCATTCGTCAGGTCTGAAGACCGATACCGGGACAATGTCCGGAGGTCAGTCGGCAGGACTCATCATCGATTCGGGTTTCATCGTCTACCACCTCGGGGACACCTCCCTTTTTCTGGATCTCAAGGTCCACCATATCCTCTACAATCCAGAGATCGTGCTGGTCCCCATCGGCGGACATTTCACCATGGGCCCGAAGCAGGCCGCACTGGCTGTGGAATGGCTGGGGCCAAAGGTCGCCATTCCCATGCACTACGACACCTGGGATGTCATCAATCAGGATCCGCAGGTCTTCTCCGAGTATGTTCGGGGTCTCGTCCAGGACAGAACTGAGGTGGTGGTCATGAAACCCGGGGAAAGCTTTGATCCTGAACCTTATGTGAAAACGGATGCCAAGGAAAAGGATTTGAAATGAGAGAAGCCATAATGAACGGAATCGGATGTGGTGGAATAAACAAAGGGGGGGAAGGGGGGTGGGAAAAGGGGATGGAACGAAGTATGAACAATGAAAGGAACGGAAAGAGCTAATAAAAAAGACCGAATTTCAACATTGAACAGAAAATCTCAAACAATGAATAAAATTTCACAAGCTATAAGCGAGAATCCCAATCAGTGAACAGAAGATCACAAGCAATAAGCGAAGATCGCAATGAATGAACAGATGATCACAATGAATGAAGATGCAGAATTAAACCCCGCACTCACCATAACCCTGCCCGATGGGAACAAGATATCTCTAGATCAAGAAACACTGGAACGCCAGATGAGGAACCTCTCGCGACAGCTCGAGGGAATAGGTCTCTCCCCTTATGAGGCACGGGTCTACATTTCCCTAGTCGCCCATGGATACGGGGATGCGGAGACCATTGCCCAGACCGCAAAAGTTCCCAGAACGTCGGCCTACAAGATCCTCCAATCTTTGGTGGAAAAGGACTTTGCGGTAGCCACCGAGGGGCGTCCGAGAATTTACAAGCCGGAAAACCCAATGAGAGTGTACCAGAGGGTGAACAAGGAGATCAAGGGACTCTTCGAGAAACTGAACATGCTCCATGAGGTGGTGAGGGAGAAGGGGGAGCCCCAGATCATATACACCATCTACGGGAAGAACCGGGTGCTGGAGAAGATCGGGGAGCTTATGGACAAGTGCACCAGGACCTTCATCATCTCCACTCCAAACTTCAGCGAGATCCACTCCCCCCTTGCAAAGAAGATACAACATCTTATCGATCGGGGTATCGACGTCACCGTCATCACCAAACCCTTCCAGCGTGTCCCCCAGAACATGACGGTGGTCAGAAAGGAGAGGCTGGTGGCCGTCGACATCGTGGCGGACGGGGAAAAGGCCATCCTTGCATCAGGGGATCTCAATGCCTGCGGATTCACGGACAATGCTTCTCTTGCGGAACATCTCGAACGGTTCCTGTACATCCTGATCGAGCATTAGGTCACTTCCGAACAATTTGACTGAGCATTAGAATATTTATTTAGACCCCCACCGATTATTTGTGCAGATCTTTCAAAACTCCCTATAGGCTTTGGAACGATGAAGAACGGAGAGAATATACACAGTTTTACTCTGCATATCTACCAAGAAAGTCGCCTTCGGCGACAACTTCTCTCGTTCAAGGGTCTAATTCAAACTA
>CAZTGJ010000423.1:0-2061 GCA_964613025.1 uncultured Thermoplasmata archaeon
GATGTTCGCTTTGATATTAGCCTCAAGAATACAGGTAATGGGCGCAATGATTTCAGGCTGGAAATCCCTGTACTGCCCGAAGGGTGGGAAGAACCTGAATGGATCGGCAGCGATACCCGGGACATCCCTGGAGGTTCCTATGCTACGTTTACCCTTGAGGTCACCATTCCCCATGATCTCAATGTAGCCAGAGCGGGTCTCCATCAATTCATTATGTATGGAGTGCATAAGATTGAGGATGGTAGTTGGACATCGATTCCAGGTTTCGCCCATCTCAATTTAACAATACTTCCAGAGTATGACGTTCAGATCATCCCAGCAGGAACAAGTGAAGCTGCAAATCCAGGGGAGAATGTCACATACCATTTGGAAATTGTGAATACAGGGAATATCGACGAAACATATGATATAACCCTTACCATAGCAAACGGGTACCTGGATGCTACCTCTTGGGCAGTCCTTTCAGGGACACTGCCACAGGGGATCCTGCAGATTTCCAGCGGTGACTCAGTTTCACTGGATGTTCAGATATTCATTCCACCATTTGATTACAGGTTTGGAAAACCAGATCCTGGGTCATACGGTGTAAGCCTCTCAGCCGTATCCCAATCTTCAGGCAGTGTTTCCGACGAGATCCTACTCGAATTGGCCGTTAACGTCACTCATGGCCTGGTCCTATTATCGGACAAACCAGATGACATCGGGATATTCCTGCAGGAACCCACACTCCAGCTCTCATTCCCCATATCGATACACAATATCGGCAATGTGTTTGATGAGATCAGAATATTCATCCCTACTGATGGTTTTTCTGGAGACCCGGCCCACATCCAGGCGTTGATCGACGGGATGCCCTATTCCCTTGTTCAATTGGATCCCAATGCTGAGGAGACCTTGACCCTTGATCTGGATGTCCAGCGTGCGATCGAACCGGGGAACTACACCATTACGATCGTAGGGGAATCCATGGCCGACCCTGTCTTTACCAGTGAAACACTGCTTACGTTCACGATCTTCTATGCTCCGATTGCGATAATTGACTCCGCCTTCCCCAACCCCTCCCCCTCCGATGCAGTGATCCAGTTTGCCGCAAGTGCTCAATCGTTCGGTAATATTACCAGATACCGATGGACCTCCTCGATCGACAGAGTCCTTTATGACGGGAATGCATCTGAATTCACCCTCTCCAACATCTCTCAGGGAACTCATGTTCTTTCTCTTGCAGTTCAGGATGAGCATGGCATCTGGAGTCAGGAAGTGACCACTTTACTCGATATTCATCTGAGGCCGACGATATCCCTCATATCCATTCAACCGAACCCCGCAGTAGTAGGCCAGCCAATACAATTTTTCGCACAAGGCCATGATGACGGATCGGTCATATCATATGAATGGTCATCATCGATCGATCAGGTGATATATTCGGGGCCAAATTTGGAATTCTCTAATGCTAATCTTTCATTGGGGACTCATACGATCTCCCTGCAGGTCCAGGACAATTTTGGCGTGTTGAGCAGCCCTGTTCTGACAACAACAACCATTGTCAAAGGAAACAGCCTTCCTGAAGCTACATTTGAATCTCATTCAGAAATGGAATCGGCAGGGGGAGTCGTAACCCTTTCTGGAGGGGCATTTGATGCGGACGGACATACTTCTTTTGTTGAAATATCCATAGAGGGGGGGGCGTGGCAACGGGCAGGGGGAAACGAAACGTGGAGTTACGATTGGGATACGACAACAATTGAGAATGGCGTATATGACATTCGGATCAGAGCCTATGACGGGAGCGACTACTCGATGATCCAGGACCTGAACCTTGTTGTTTCAAATCATAGAGATGATGATGCTGAGGGAAACCCGAATGGACTATACATCCTTGTCACTTCACTCCTAATCCTGGTCGCCATGCTGTTCTTCGTAATTTTCAAGTATGAACCAAATTGAAAGAGAGAATTGGAAAAGAGTAGCCTAAAGGTTGACCAATCCAAGGGATCACGAAAAGTAACTATTTAGCTTGTAGGAATCTGCAAAAATACAATCTCCTCATTTCTCTCCTCAGTA
>CAZTGJ010000424.1:0-2060 GCA_964613025.1 uncultured Thermoplasmata archaeon
TTTGAATTAGACCCTTGAAAGAGAGAAGTTGTCGCCGAAGGCGACTTTCTTGTTGGGGAAAGAAGAAGAAGCAGCAGAAGACGAAGAAGAAGACGAAGAATCTGAAGAAGAAAAATTCTGTGTTTTCACACTATTTTTGCGCTGGATCCCTGTTTCTTTTACAAAGAAATGAACAAAGGTGATAGAAACAAGAGCCATTACCGAAGCCATCCAGAAAGGATATGCCGGCTCCTTCGCATAAAGCAATCCGGCGAGAATGGGTCCCAGGATAAATCCTGTCCCGGAAATGGTGCCATATACTCCCATCCCGGTTCCCTTCTGCTTTCCCGGACTGGTTTCTGTTATCAATGACATTGCAGCCGGACTATTTAGTCCTACCCCGATCCCGGTGATGCTCACGAGAATACACCCATAGATGAACTCATCAAAGGTCAGTGGTCCTGCGGTCCAGTGGAAATTGTTGATCGTCGGGATCATGAACCAGGTGAAGGCCATCCCCATCCCCCCGAAGATAATGGGTTTCTTTCGTCCTATCCGATCTGTCAGTTTACCTCCCAGCGGCGTGAATAAAAGCATGAACACGCCTTCCACTGCAAAGGTGAGGCCTATGAGGGTTTTTGTCATTCCCACTATTTCATGGAGGAACAGGGCAAGGGCCATCATATGGACCCCATTGTTGAACTGAATGGTGAATCCTCTGAAGAGCACTGCAGGCATCCCTGACTTCCTGACGATCGTTCGTGCACGGTCCAGAAAGGACTCCCCCCCACTTCCCCCCCTGCTTCCCTCGGGATTTTCCAGAATGATCTCCATTATTATCAGTGCTAGGATACAGATCGCCGAACAGAAGTAAAATGGTGTTTTGATGGTGAATGTATCGGCAAGCACCCCTCCGATCGCGGGTCCCATGGTGAAGCCCAGGATCCAGAACGTGAGAAATATCCCCATGTAGCTCCCCCGGTTCACGTGGTTTGAAATCGAGAACACATAGGCGCTCACCGCAGGAAAAATCATCCCGGTTCCAGCTCCCTCGATGGCTCGAAACAGGATAAACAGCCGAATATCCTCGGTAACTGTGAAGAGGAACGAGGAGATCGCAATAAGGACAAGGCCGGTGAAGATGATCCGCTTCGGACCGATCCTGTCAGAGAACATCCCTCCCGGTGCCTGGAAGATCACCTGGAACACGGCAAAGGATGCAACCATTATGCCTATCTCGAATGAAGAGGCCTCAAGCTCGTCAGCATACACCGGAATGATCGGTGAAATGATACCGTATCCGATCCCGCTGATCAGAACGATGAGACTGAGGATATAGAGATGCTGCTTATTCTGGTCCTTCATTGGCCCAACCAATTCAAATTACTATTAAATGGATTCGAGAATTTCACTTACAAATTTCTCCAGCTTTTCTTTATACTCCTCTTCCAATGGGCCTTTTATTCCTTTCACAATTATTGCGAGTCCTTCAGAGTGCTTGACCATTCCCTTTCCGGAGAGCATTTCCTCCATCTTTTGCCGGGTCTTCCCTTTGCCATCCATGGTGGTGGTGATGACGACGAATTTTCCCTCGTTATGCTCGACGGTCAATTTTTTCAGGAATCTCTTCATCTTCCCTGGTGGACCCCCGATATGGGTAGGTGAGCTGAATACATACAGGTCAGCCCATGGTAATGGTTGGGACTGATGCTCCAGGATAGGGAGAATCTTTGTTCCGTGGCCTTTATCCTTCAGGAGTGTTCCGAGGTGTTCGACCAGTATTTTCCCGTTTCCGTATTTGGAATGATATATAATGCAAATGTCCATGGTGTTCCCAACGTCGTTATTCCGATTTTTCTAATGTAGTTTTCTCTGCGTTCTCCGCTGCTCCGGGAGAAAATATCAACCCCCTCACCATCACCCTATTATTAGCCCCGCAGTATCGTTCCACTCTACTGCCCCCCACCCACCCACGGCCTCTGCTTAATTTTCTCTGGCTTTCACTGCACTTGTTCTCATAGGTTCCCGGTAAGAGTTCAGTGATCTGAAGCCCTCCTACACTGGAAAGTACACATTTCACC
>CAZTGJ010000425.1:0-2053 GCA_964613025.1 uncultured Thermoplasmata archaeon
TGTTACCATGGCAGGACTTTCACCTGCAAGCACCTGTAAGCTTAGCTGGGCACACCTCGGAGCGACAACAAGTTGTCACTTGTCCCCATCGTCGTATCCGCACCACAAACACCAACTAACCGACCAATTCCTATAACCAGGGGGAAGGGGGGGCGCAGGGGGGGGAGAGGTCTCAATACTCTTCATCGAAATCTTCAGCCTCAGGCCAATCATCATCACTGTAATCATCATCATGATAATCATCATCAGTGCTATTGCCCTTCCGTTTGCGGATGACCAGGAATGAAATAATGATCACTCCCGCGATAATAGCTGCGGACACCCCTCCGACATACATGGATTCCTCGTACCACTCATCTTCCTCGCCACTGCCGCCTCCTCCTCCTGAGTTTGACACAGTGACATTCACAGTAACGAATGGAGACCACATATCATCTGATTTCGCAATGGCTGTGATCGAATGGAGACCATCGTCAATCATACCAGTGTCCCATTCATAGGTCCAGTTGGTGGTCCCGTCCACTGTTTCCCAGGAACCATTATCGACCCTCACATGGACCGTATGTACCTCGCCAAGCGTTGAGCTAGCGTGACCAGAGACATGTACAACGCCTGAAACCCTCTCGTCCATGACTGGGATATCAATAGTGCAGGTTACCTCGTTCCATTCCTCGGTGCCCCCCTCTGCGGCAAGGACGCACTGATAGGCATCAACGATCCCGTACCCATAGGAGATGTTGTATTTATCACTGAGATCAGGGAAGTCCGGCTCCCCCCTTGCCTCCGCTGTCTCTCTCATTATTCTGTCTACATCGAACTGCGTGAGCTCAGGATTTGCCTCCAGCATCAGTGCCGCAATTCCCGAGATGTGAGGGGTAGCATAGGATGTCCCATCTGCGGTGTCCCAGCCCTGCCCGTTCTGATCCGTCTGGCTGAACTGTGCAGAGGTAATCCCGACAGCAGGTGCCACCACTTCCGGCTTCAGCTCATCATAGGGGTCGTTGTCCCCGTCATCCTCCCGTGGACCCTTGGAAGAACTATCCCAGATCACGTCATCGGAACGATCCACGGTGTTCTGGTCATCGATACCGCCTACAGTTATTGCCTTATCAGCGGAACTCGGGGGGCCGAAACCATCGTTATCGGGTCCCTCGTTCCCGATGGCCACAACAACGATGAGACCGGAATCCACTGCCTCATCCACTTTCTGAGCAAGATCACTTGAACCATCATCGCTCTGTGTATTTGCATAGGATATGCTGAGGATATCAATGCCGTCATTCGAGGGATCGCTGTCCCCCCAATCGTCATCCATGTGATCGATGCACCACTGGATCCCGTCCATAAGGTACTCATTCGTGCTGAAGCTGGCCAGAAGATCGTTTGCCACCTTCACCTCCACCAACCCAGCATCAGGTGCTACGCCCCGATATTTCCCTTCCGCGCCACCGGTTCCAAGAAGGCATCCAGCTACTCGGGTGCCGTGACCGTTCCTGTCATCCGGATTGTTTGTACCATCCCGTGGATCCAGGGGATCGGGAATCTCCACACCGGCGATCCATTTCCCCTCAAAGGTCTCATGACCGTCATCGATCCCGGTATCCAGTACCGCGATGTTGATCCCCTTTCCTGTGAATCCAAGTTCATCCCACACATCATGATACAAATCCGAGGGTCGTGCCTTGACCGATCCGGTACTGATGTCAAGCGCAGGATAGTAGAGTTCGTGGTCATTGCTCTTGTCATCTAATTCGGTTACCGGGGCCGCTATCGAACCCAGGACTAGTATAGCAGTTATCGTGCAATAGAGAATTATGATACCCTTCAATGTGAACACGTCCCTTCGGTTGTTGATGAAGCATGGAATTTGGCTTATTTTGGGACGTTTTGACGAATGGATCATATAAGGGATTATTGGTAATGATGTGAATGTTGGAGATCTCGTTGGAACCAATCGCACGTGTCACCAACCTTTGTTCAATTTACGGATCCGTTTTGATAATTATAGTTAAAAACCAAACTTTTTATACTAATTGCATGTTCCAAGTGTATG
>CAZTGJ010000426.1:0-2045 GCA_964613025.1 uncultured Thermoplasmata archaeon
TCTATGGAGTTTTAGAGTTACAAAAATAGGTCATTTTAGCTGTTACATGACAGATCAAGATTTGGTGGAAATCAAAAAACTCTAGTACCTTTATTGGCATTGGAATGCTCATTCTTCTTTCAGCGGGATTCCTTCATGGATTGATTATTGAGAGGCAGTTCTATACAGGGCTGCTCCCAATAATTTCAGTACTCCTGATCTATTATGTATTTGAGTTCTCCATTGTAAGCACTATGCGAACGCGAGGTGAAGAGAGGGCATATTTCTCACCACAAATACAGAGTAAAAATCTTTATGATCGCTCAATGATTATCATCGCCCGATGGGATACCTTTGATGAGATCGTTGGGAAACTGAACTGGCATAAGATCGGTATATATGATCCAGGTGTTAGAAAGAACCGGAACCTCACAAAAGATGACTGCATACGCCTGGTTAGTGATCGCTACTGGAGAGGATGACAATAGAGAACGCAGAATTAATTTCATAAATTCAGAGAAGTTAATATTGGAAAAGTGGAGGGAGCGGGATGAAGCAGGGGGAGGGGTAGGAATAATCCATGGAATGGATGGATTAAGCAGAATAGAGGAGTGGGAAAAAAGAATGGGTGGTGGTAGAACCCCCGGGTAAAAAGCGAATCAGAAAAAGTAAAGGAGAAAAAGACAATGGGAAAAAAATGAAAACAAAGGAATAAGAAGAAAGCTGGAAAAAAGAAAAATGAGTAAGCCGAAGGTAATCCGACTTACTGGTTCAGGTTCAGGTCGATATCAAGCTCACGGATGAGTTCCTTGTACCGGTTCCTGATGGTGACCTCGGTGACCCCTGCGGCCTCGGCGATCTCCTTCTGCGTTCTCCGCTCTCCGGAAAGAACGGATGCGATATAGGTGGATGCCGCAGCTACCCCGAGCGGCCCTCTGCCGGAGGTGAGCTCGTACTCGGTTGCCTTGTTCAGGATGTCGTTGGTGATGGTCAGGGTGCTTCCACTGAGACCTAGTTCACTACAGAGCCGCTGAACATAGTTCTGGGGTTTCGTTGGGGTCATGCTGATCTTCAGCTTCCGAACGAGGAAACGATAGGTCCGTCCGATTTCCTTCTTTCCCATGCTGGAAACCGCAGCGATCTCGTTGAGGCTCCTGGGAAGGTCACACTGTCTGCATGCAGCGTAGATGGAGGCGGTCATTACCGTCTCAATGCTTCGTCCCCGGATCAGGGATTTGGCGGCTGCCTTTCGATAGATCACAGCGGCGGCTTCCTTGACGCTCTTGGGGAGTCCCATCTTGGATGCGAGCTTGTTGAGTTCGTTCAGTGCTACAGTGATGTTCCGCTCGGTGGAGTTGGATACCTTAGTCCTGTGCTGCCACTTCCGCATGCGGTAGACCTGCGCTCTGTTCTTGTGGGGGAGTCTCCGTCCATAGAAGTCCCGGTTTTGCCAACCGATCTCTGTGCTCAGACCCTTGTCATGGATGAGGAAGGAAGCCGGGGCTCCGGTCCGTGCTCTCTCATCGTTCTGTTCGCTGTCGAAGGCCCTCCATTCCGGACCCTCGTCTATGAGCTGTTCTGTAATTACGAGTCCGCAGTTGCCGCAGACGAGTTCTGCCCTCTTGTAATCCTTTACAAGATGCACGCTGGTACATTCCGGACATTCAGAAATTTCATCAAGTGATGTCATGATATACACCTGTTCAATTTACCTTCCAGCTTCGCCGGGAGGTCATATATAAGGTTTGGGGCGTTTATCATTCGATTTAGTATTTAAGTGTTTTGGTGCATTTAGGCATGTCTAATTTTTCATTTCTCCATCGATCAATTGCAGAGAAAATCCTTTCTGGATAAGGATTCCGAAGGATGTCACTTCAAGATTTCCACCCTTGTTCGAAGGGTAAGTTTTTTATTTCTTTCGGAGGAGGAATATTCACAGTTTTCCGGCAACTGTGTTATCCGCCAAAAATTTCGCCAAACATTTTTATTGGATTATTGGCGTTCAATAATGGGCACTGTCCTTGTTTACACCGCATAATTTAAATATTATTTGAACGATACCATTC
>CAZTGJ010000427.1:0-2022 GCA_964613025.1 uncultured Thermoplasmata archaeon
AAGGGAGGAGGGTTACTCCTCTTCCCTTCTCCGGTTGGTTTTCCGCATAACAGCAGTTGATGCCAGGGCTACCAGTGCCACCGATATTCCCATCATGAGGAAGGTGCTCTCGAAGGACGGTGTAGTTGTCTGAACACTGGTGACCACAAGAAGTTCTGATTTCTCGTTGTTCTTGTAGTTCTGCGAACCCTCATTGATCGCCCGCTGCTTGTTCACGTACACCTTGATGCGGTGGTCCTCAGAAGATGCATCAGGATCCATCATGGCCACCGTAAAGCTCTCCTTCACGATGATCGTATCCACACCGCTGGCCGGAACAATCTCGATCCGCCTATCACCAACAAGGTCGTCACCGTCGTAGATCTTGACATCCACGTTTCTGGCATGAGTATTCCCGTTGTTCTTGATGAAGGCTCTTACCTCCACATCCTGGCCGTTCTGGACCGGGGACCGGGAGAACTCAATCTTCTGCACGGAAATGTCAGGAAGTACGATGGGGTATCTTGGATTCGCTGTGTTGTAGATGGAGTCCACGATTGCAGTGTAGATGGAGAAGTGGTCAACGGTACCTTCCACATACTTCACCCCGCCGTCCGCGATGACATGACTATCCTCCACGGCAATGAATCGCTTCTCGACCTCGTCATAGTATTCCAGTCTGAGATCGTCCTGCAGCGAGAACACATCACCGATGAGATCAAGTTCTGCGGTCAGGATCGGGATGCTGATATCAGCGGATATGAATCCTTCCTCACCGTTCTGCTTTTTGCAGCCCACCGATCTGATCTCGTACACCTCACCGATGCCGCCCTTGTTTCCAAGGTTCAGGTCGGGTGAGGTGGCAGTCTCGTCTATATGGACGAACACCGGTCTCTCCGGACTGATGTAGCTTGCCTGCGGGGCAGCCTCTTCTGGGAATCCTCTCCAGGTCAGTGTCACCGTTGCATCCAGGATCGTTTCACCAAGGTTCACCTTTTTCACGAAGCTTGCCGTGGCATAGGGATGTACCCGGATGGTGTAACTCATTTCTGAAACGGACACTCCGTCACTCACCAGGATGGTAACGGTGTAATCAACCACAGTCACCGGAATGATGGGTTCCGATCCGTCAAGACCCTCGTAGAGGAAATCATCTCCCACAACACCGGCTACCGTATCGCCGACATCCTGTGTGCTGTATTTTGAGGCATCACACAGGAAGATCCATTCGTAGGTGAGGAAATCATTTTCAGCATCGGTCGATTTCTGCTGGAAGATGATCCTGTCCCCATAGAACACATCGATGACTTCATTCGCCACACCGTCGTTCTCATCGTTGATGGGGGTTGCGGTGTCGAATGCGGAGGTTACGATGTAATCTGCCTCAGGAGCCTTGTTCCCGATCCAGATCAGCATGGTGTCCTCGGAGAAAGCATCATTTTCGTCGGTGACCCTCAGCGTGACTATGAAGAAACCTTCAAGCGGTAGATCACCGGTGTAGGCATAGGTCACCGCCTTTCCGTTCTGGGTTGCTCCGTCTCCGAAGAACCACTTGTACGTGAGAGTGTCGTCGCCTGCATCAGGATCGAAACTCAGATCGGCATTGAAGTGAATTTCCGTGTTCAACTGGATACCACCCTGCTTGCTTCCAACTGGCCGCGGGAGATTATTGAATGCATAGTTCCCCTTGATCTGCTGGAAGTCCACCGGTGGATTCTGGACCACATGGCGGCTGTATGAGTCATTGTCGAAATCATGGGTTGCACTGAATCGTGCAGCCGGAGCATGGTTTCCCGTGGTCTTTCCATAGATGGTGATATCATCGATCCACACACCACGGTAGGTGATACCGTTATCCGTCTTCATGAGGATTTTGATGTAGAAGGTCTCGGTGAGATACACATCCGGAATGATCCTATCTATATGCCGCCAGCCGTAGGTGCTGTCAGCTTCCCTTGAGGAGTCATGGCTTTGATGATCTTCCGGGAACTTCAAGAGACGTACCCACGAATCTTCGTCATCCCTGTCGTTGGAGATGGAGAT
>CAZTGJ010000428.1:0-2013 GCA_964613025.1 uncultured Thermoplasmata archaeon
AGATCACGCAACGGTTGCTAATTCCTTGGCATTCACTGGAAATATCAGAAAGGTCGCCGCCTGTGAAAATCAACTTGGTGGATGTGACAACAGGAATGATCATTGCCCAGAGAGGCGGGAAGAGAATGAGGGACAAGAAATGCTCACTGCTCTTCACATTGATCGAAAATGCAGATAAAAGAGATGCCATAACCACGAAACCAAATGTTCCAAGGATCATGATCGGAATGAAGGGAAGGATATCAACGTCATAATTGAAAAAGACGACAACCATTAGGATTATTCCGATCTCCATCAGGAACATCAGGATCAGGTTCGAAATGACCTTTCCCAGATAGATCGCAGTTCTGTCCATTGGGGCAAGCATCAGTCCCTCCAGGGAATTCTTATCCTTCTCAAGGGTAAATGATCGTGATATGGCAAGCATTCCACCAAACATGAAACTTATCCAGAGAACCGCTGGAATCAGCCATTCCTGGATCCTGGGATTGGATTTATCACCCAGAGCTATGCTAAAAGTAATGACCACGACGAGAGAGAAAATGAGGGTTGAAGTGATGATCTGCTTTGAGCGAAAATCAGCGATCAGGTCCTTCTGGGCGATGGCAATTGCACTCCTAATCATGCTTTCCATCCCCCATTCCATTGTAAATCTCCTTGAATTCCTCCAGATTGACCCGATCCGATCCGGTATCGTAGGCGATATTCCCCTTCGAAAGGATTGCCATCCTTTTCGAAGTGTTCAGCCGTTCAATGTTGTGAGTTGTCATGATGATGGTTTTACCATCACCTGAGTTGAAAAGAAAATCGTCAAGAACGTCCCGGGAGCTTTGATCAAGACCGGTATAGGGTTCATCCAGTAGGAGAATCGTTGGCTCATGCATGATCGCCCGTGCAATGGAAAGACGCTGTTTCATCCCCCGGGAGAATATTCTTACGAAGTCGTCCTTTCTATGAATGAGCTTGAAATTATCTAGGAGCTCAAAGGCTCTCTTCTCGAACACCGATTTCGGTATGTTATACAGTTTTGAATAGAAATGCAAATTTTCGTATGCGGTTAGTTCTTCGTACAAATAGATCTCATGCCCAATATATCCGATTTTCTTCCGTATTTCAATTCCATCCTCTTCAATATCCAGACCATTGATCATAACATTTCCTGAGGTCTTCTTGATCAATGTTGATAGTATTTTCAGCAATGTGGTCTTCCCGCATCCGTTCGATCCGAAAATTGTCATGAATTCATTTCCAACGGTTAAGTTGAATTTATTGAGAACTTTATTTCGACCATAAGTTTTGGTCAGATTATCGATTTCAATCATCCGGTTCCTCCATCGTCTTGTGATGGTTCGGCTATAAAAACTTGCCGTGATGTCCATTTCTGATATTCAAGATGGATCAATTGACCCTGAACTGAAGCGGCTGAAAGGTCGGTTTATGTTGAAAAACGTCTTCAGGAATGTGAATCTCTTTTCAATAACAGAATTATGATTTCTTCTCTTTGATCTTCAAAGAAAATTCGATGGGAATGCTCACCGCTTTTGTGAGGGAGCACTGCTCCTTTGCCGCATCGAAACATGATCTCAGTTTCTTCTCATCAGCCTTCTCGACCCAGACCTTCAGCTTCAGATCTATCTTCGTGAGCACCTCATGACCGTGAACCAATTCAATAGGCCCTTTTATGTCATGGTGATCTCCTGTATCTTAATTCTCTTGATCAGGCAATTGAACGCAAATGTGGAAAGGAAGCACGCACTTATGCTTGCCAGAAAAAGCTCTGCAGGAGCAGGAGCAGTATTTGTTCCGAATTGACCTTTCGGTTTGTCGGTACCTATCTCGAAACCCCGGATTATCGTATTGGCTTTGACGCCCCCCTCCCAGAATGATTTCGCTCGAGCTGCTAATTTCGTCATCACTATCCTCTGTTTCCGGCCATCTCAACTTGTAGTATATTATTGGGCACTGTCCTTGTTTACACCGCATAATTTAAATATCATTTGAACGATACCATTC
>CAZTGJ010000429.1:0-1992 GCA_964613025.1 uncultured Thermoplasmata archaeon
TGTGAATAGACACCGATTCAGAGAGGGATTTTGGTCTTAACCGAAGACACATGGGTTACATTCACAAAAATGAGCTCTCCCGGTTCCGCAGATGTGTTGTCCCCGTTGACGAACTCGGCCCCCCCGAAAACTTCCATGATATACACCCGGAAATGGGAAGGATCGGTCTGGAAAGCAGATTCTGAGTTTGCGTGGAAATACAGATAATAGGTACCGTTGTGGGCATATATGGGTGGAGACAGGGTGATGTTGATGATGGTATAGTCCATAGCATCCAGGGAAACATTGGTGCAATTGAACCAATACCACGTCTCCTTTCCCCCCACCCCATCCTCCCCGTCCCGAATTAATGTATAGGTTTCCGGTCCGTTCCCCAGATTTTGTATTTTAAACTCTATGACTTTAGTTTCCCACGGCTTCATCACCACATAGTAGGGATCAATGTACCCCACCTCAGCATACTGGTATTCCTCCACAACCACCCGGCATGTGAAATTGCTTGTTGTGATTCCCTCCTTTTCCACGTCATAGATGTATGCATTTCGGGAAAAGACGAAAAAGGTAATGTTCTTTCCTATCCCATCGGCCAGGGCTCTGTGGTCACGCTCGTATTGATCGACTGTTATTTCAAACTGCACATTGGCTGATTCTCCGGATCTAAGTGATATGCTGGAGGGTAGTCGAATCCAGGACTTGAACGTTTTGGTATCGTTATCCTCTCGGAAATCGAAATCGAAGAAATCCATGCTTGTTCCGTCATTGATTACCTTCAAGGAGAATACGGTGGTTCCGGAACCCCAACGATCGGGAAAGACAGTGTAATTTCCTTCGGATAGGTTCAGGGAAACTGCATAGGTGTCCTGGACGTCGATAATAATATGGCCAAAGTTATTGACAGGAATTCCCCATTGTACCGCTCTAATTGAGCTGACCGTCGCCAGGATATCCACTCTCATGGGGAGAATACCCTCCTCAACATGGAATGGGATCGAGATTTGAAGTGTTTCACCAGGATCAATGGAACCGGTTTGTGGGATGTCGATCATGATGTGAATTCCCGTATGACTGCTGAAATTCACGGAAAACGAATCTCGATCATTGCCGTCGTTCCTGATCCTCAGGACTGCCGATTCGGTATATCCAGGAAAAATAGCCAGTTTGCTGCGGTCGAAGCTCGCCTCCACATCGAATATCGTGCTGACAGTCACGGTGATGTTCTGCTCCACCTTTTCATGACCATCATGAAAACTGAACTCTATCCAGATCCTCTCATCTCCGGGTTCAGTGTCCTCATCAACTTCCACCTCGACCTGGAATATCTGGGACTCGTATTGATCGAGAAAACGAGAACTGGGAATTTTACTGACCCTAAAACCTGAGGGATAGTCCAGTATTTTTAGACGGAAGTAATCCCTGCCATTCCCGAGATTCGTGATATTCCAGACATAGTAGTCTTTTTCACCGGGAGCAATGGTATTATTCTCAGGATGAGATACAAAAATGATGGAGCAGGAATAGGTTTGATTGACGAAGACGGTGAGGGACTCTGAGATGTAGATCTGTGGATCCTTTTCAGAATAGATGTGTACCGAAACATAAGAATAACGAGCAGGTGCATCTTTTGGAATAATAAGCGTCACGGGCATGGATGTATTGCTATCGGGATCGAGGAGGGAGGTGGTGTTCCCCGAGGGAAATATCACGGTGTATCCCTGGGGATTGTACGTGGGTTCAACAGAATACCGGTCTGCTCCGGTACCGAGGTTCGATATAACAAGATCGAATGTGACGGTTGCATTCGTATCAGTTATTTCATCGCTTGAGTGTGCGTCGATCCTGTAGAGTGCCTGTATCGATAGCCTGAATGATAGGTTCCGGGTGATCGTGGTCGAACTGCTGTTGGGAATGGCTTCCACCTGGATGGTATAATTCATCGGTTTATCTGTCATGTAACAGCTAAAATGACCTATTTTTGTAACTCTAAAACTCCAT
>CAZTGJ010000430.1:0-1984 GCA_964613025.1 uncultured Thermoplasmata archaeon
TGAGGCGGTGGCAGAAGGGGGGAGTGGGGGGGCGCGAATTGTGCTTAGTTTCCTTTTCCTATCCCTTTGTATACGAACCCTTTTAATTCGACATCCTGCCGCGAATAGACATTCCTTCCGTCCACAAGAATGGGTGTTCTCATCACTGACATGAGCTTATCGAAATCGAGGTCATGATACTCCTTGTGTTTGGTGACAATGAGGGCGGCATCCGAGCCTGCAAGAACGGAATCAAGGTTCTTCTCGATGGGGTGGAGTTCGTATTCCCTGGGACGGACATGAGGGTCATGGGCGGCGGGGTATGCACCCTTGAGCTTCAGGGTGTCGATGACCGGTGTTGCAGGAGTATTACGGATGTCATCGCTGTCCTCCAGATACGCAACCCCAAGAACTGCTATCTTGGCATTCTTGATATCCCGTCCCTTTTCCCTCAATGCTTCTTCTGTGAGCTGTACCATATGATAGGGCATGAAGTCGTTAATGTTCCTGGCCAGGGTGATCATCTCCGGTTCCACCGTTCTCTTACCATATGTCTGGAGGCCATATCTGAGGAGCCAGGTATCCTTGGGAAGACAGTGACCACCTACCCCCGCTCCGGGGATGTGCATGTGTCTGTCATGTCTGCCGTTGATGAACTCGCGGATCTCGTAAACATTGACACCCATGCTCTCACAGATAAGTGCGATCTCGTTTGCAAAGGCGATATTAACATCCCGATACGCATTCTCGACAGTCTTTGACACTTCAGCACTGAGCATATCCGTTGCATGGATCTTTTTATTGATGATGTGGCTGTATAACTCCACAGCACGTTCAGTGCTCTCCTTGTCCAACCCACCCACAACTCTGGGCATGTTCACGATATACTCGATGAGCTTCCCCGGCATGACCCGTTCATAGGAGAAGGCGAGACTGAAATCCACTCCTGCTTTGAGCCCGGAATTCTTTTCCAGCAGGGGAAGGACAATATTCTGGGTGGTTCCCGGTGCCACGGTTGACTCTATGATGACCAGGGTTCCTTTGTTCATGTATTTCCCGACATTCTCGCTTACTTCTTTGAGTGAGAAATAGTGGGGAGTCCGGTCGTCGTCCGTTGGTGTCTGGACATCAATGAGAATGGTTTCTATATCTCTGATAATTGAGACATCATCGGTAACCCTGAAGGTCTTCTTTTCAACGGCTACCCGGTGTATGAGTTCGTCAAGCCCGGGCTCATCCCCCTCTATCGGGGATTTCCCATTGTTCAGCGTCTCGATCTTCCATCCTGAGCGCTTCGATCGTCTCTGAACTCCGGTGACATCGAATCCATCGACATCCGCTAAAAGGGCAGCAGCAGGGATTCCCACATAGCCCATACCAACAACGGCGATCTTTCGGGTCATGACGCTAAGGCTGGATTTTCGGATAAAAATTTTTCTAATAGAACGAAGGAGTTTGGCCCCATACTGAGGTTCACGCGATTTCAGGAGGTAGAAAATATGGTATATCGATACACCGATAAAGTGATCGAGCATTTCAAAGACCCTCACAACACCGGAAAAATAAAGGATGCCGATGCCGTGGCAACCGAGGGAAGTCTCGCCTGTGGGGATATGATGACCATTTACATCAAGGAGAACGATGGGGTCATCGAGGAAGTTAAATTCGAATCCTACGGGTGTGCAGCAAATATTGCAACCGCATCCATGGTAACGGATATTGTGAAGGGCAAAACTCTGGATGAAGCCGAAAAGATATCATGGAAAGACATCGTGGAGGAACTCGGAGGGCTGCCGAAGGTAAAGAACCACTGCTCGAACCTCGCTGTGGAGACACTTCATTCTGCGATCAAGACACTCAGGGAGCGAAAGCAAGGGAAGCTCTGCGTCGGCGAAGATACCTCCGATTGCAAAGAATGTAAGTAATGCCTACTCCTGTCGTTGTTAGGTTATTTTTCATAGTACATAAAGTATGAAAATCTTCAAAGAGGGGAGGGGTAGCCATA
>CAZTGJ010000431.1:0-1969 GCA_964613025.1 uncultured Thermoplasmata archaeon
CGTCCCCCTCCCCATAGCGCGCCCATTCTCCTTTCGTCCTCCATTTCCCTTTTTTGTTCCATTCCCCTATCCCCCCCCCCCCTTTTTTTCTCTATTCCATTTTCACCTTCCCCCCCCGATATTCGTTTTGTAGGGGTCGTTTCATCAATACCGGTTCATTTTTCTATTTCAGAAAACCCCTTGACATTAGGCTCATTCTATTGTTTCAGAACGGCTCCATTACACTGATTCATTCGTGTATTTCCGAAAGTCCAGTTTCCACTAGGTTCATTTGTTTTCGCAGGAAATTGTTTTTTCTCAATCTCGTTCAGATAAATGCTCCTGACATGCCCTGGGTAATCATATAGATCATTCCTGGCAGCCAGAAGAAAAATGGTGCTCTGATCAGGTCTTCATTCAGGGTTCCCATAGCCACTCCGCGCATAATTATGCTGATGAGCCCAAGTGACATGAGGAAACTGGTGAACACGGGAGTGTAAGCCGCCAGATCGATAGTTGCCTGGGCATTACTGGTGAACACACCCAGGATGAATCCTATGATCCCTGGTGTGAACGCGGCACCTCCCCAGAGGATCACTGAAGCATTGGTCGAGGATTTCGCCTCCCTGTCCTTCTTGAGGATGTACACTTCCCAGAGTTCATTGGCGATCTTCTCCAGTACCGCAGCAAGCGAAGCGCCGCTCTCAACGGCGATCAGTACCAATGAGATGACTCTGATAAGAGCTCGTGATCCGGTTCGCTGAGAAAAAGCCCTCATCGCTGCTTCGAATGAGGTGTAGAGCATTTCCTGGCTTGCTCTGGTCAGTTCCTTACCGATGCGATCGGTCCTGACATCGGCCACCTCCTTGAATGCACTTTCAACAGATCGTCCACTCCTGATGTTCTCGGCTATCTCCATGAGTACATCCGGAAGGGCATCCTCCATATTTCGGATGTGGCTTTGCTTGATGGCAACAGGAATATAAAATATCAGGGATGCGATCCCGATAACCCCGGTGACCTGGAGGAGCCGGTCTTTTTTCAGATCCTCTTTGAGATCGTCGATGGTTGGTTTTTCCTGCTTTTCCTCTTCCTCATCCCCACTTCCGGATTGTGCTGAAGCAGTGAATGTAGCGATGAGTATGATAATAATAAACAGAAATAGAGCGGACACCATGAAGGTATTCAATGGAGATGTTGTTTTCGAAGTTGTGTGAAAGAAGCGGCTGTCCGGGTATTGAATCCTCATGTGAAAAGCTCCGTCCCAAATCAGATATGCGGTTCCTTCAGTTTCGTATCAATGGTAACATATGCAAGGAAGCCGATGAGCCCGAAGAGGATCATTCCGGACTGACCTGGCGTGATGGGAGTCGTTCCGCTTCCGAAAGGAGTATCGGCAATGAGCGTTTGAGCGAATACCACAACGATGATGATAATGGGCATCAGGATACCAAGGGTCATGAATACCTCGGACTTTGATGCGATGGTTTCAACGAACTTCTCGATCTGAACCTTCCGCTGCTGAGTCTCACGCTCGGCGATCTTTTCTAAGGATTCCACAAGATTGATATCCCCCTTTGATCCGATGATCATTGTGGTTATTACCTTTTTGAAGCTCTGGGAACGAGTCTGATTCTGAATGCGTTTCAGAGCCTCCTCCAGATACCCTCCCCGTGCAGATTCCTCCAGGGCCTGGGAAAATAAAAGGGATATTTCGCCATAATCGTTTTCTGCCACGTGTTTCATGGCCATCTCAAGACCCACTCCCGTACTGAGCAGAACAGACATGGCTCGGATGGCATATAGAAGTTCCTGATCGACACTTCCCATTGTATTACCTCGTGGTTGATTCTTTTGTTTCTCTACGACATATTTAAATTTTTAACTATCACCCTATTTAATCTATTGTTGGTTCAGTCATCTTTTTCAGTGAGTTTTCTCTGGTTTTTCAACATATTATATTATATTATATTATATTCAGATAAGTAAT
>CAZTGJ010000432.1:0-1945 GCA_964613025.1 uncultured Thermoplasmata archaeon
TAGTTAACTTTTAATATAATGATTGAAGTGCCGGACTACATCTATATTTTAGTAGGGGATCCGAATGAAACTTCCGCGAATCATCAAGACATATTGCCCTTACTGTCAGCATCATGCCGATCATGATGTCGAACGGGTCAAGAAAAAGCGAGCCTCGGAACTCAAGTGGGGACAGAGGCGTTTCCGTAGAGTCACCGCAGGGTATGGCGGTTTTCCAAGACCGAAGCCCGAAGGACGTGAGAAACCCACCAAGAGGGTCCACCTCAGATATCGCTGCAAGAGCTGCAGCAAGGCACACAATGTCGTATGCAGACGGGCCAACAAGTTCGAGCTGATCGAAACCCACAAGTCCTGATCCGGAACGTCTTCGAATGGTACCGGCCCACTGAATGCCTTCAAGCATAAACAAAACTCAACTGAACATCACATTACAACAAACTTCAAACCATCACCTCACGATTTTCTAACAATGGAAGGGAAAACACATGACCATCAAATCAACGATCCCCATGCCAAAGAGCAAATTCCTTGAAGTGAAGTGCAAGGACTGCGAGAACACGCAGATCGTGTTCAACAAAGCATCTACCCCTGTGAACTGTCAGGTATGCGGTGCAACGCTTGCGCTTCCCACCGGGGGAAAGGCCAAGATCAACGCATCCATCACAGGAGTGCTTGAATAATGGTGAAGAACAGGGAGTATCCTGAGAAGAATGAGTATGTCGTCTGTACCGTCAGGGCTGTGAAGAACTACGGAGCATTTGCCAGCCTGGACGAATACGGTGAAAAAACCGGATATATCGCACTCCCTGAGATCGCAACCGGCTGGATCAAGTATGTAAGAGATCACATCCGGGAAAATCAGAAGATCGTCTGCAAGGTCCTTCGTGTGGATGAAGAACGGGAACACATCGACCTATCAAAGAAGCAGGTGAGTGCCCATCATAAGGGTGCGGCCATCAGAGAATACAAGAGCGAGATGCGTGCGGAGAAACTCTTCGAGATCATGGCAGAAAGACTGGGGATCCCCCTGGAAAAGTGCTATGAGGACTTCGGATACCGCCTTGTGGAAACCTATGAATCTCTTTACCATGCCATGGAAGAATACCTGGTGGATGAGGAAGACTTCAGGGACAATGGGTTCACCGGTGACTGGGTGAAGATCTTCGGGGAGATCGCATCCGAGAACATCCAACCCCCCTATGTGAAGATCACAGGATTCGTGGAGCTCAAATGCCCGGGTATCGATGGCCTGGACGTCATAAAAAGTGCCCTCATCAATGCTGGCGAGGGGAAGGATATGGTGGAGATCCAGTACAAGGGAGCTCCTGTGTACCGGATAAAAGTGAAGGCTCTCGATTACAAGGAAGCCGAAGCGATCCTCCGTGATGTTGCAGATGCCGCCGTGAATTACGTTGTTGATCATCATGGAAGCGGTATGTTCAAGCGCAATGAATAAATGCCCATATCGAATCCATTGTGATGTGTGAATAGTAGTAAACTCATTGGTAACGTATTTTTCAACAATCTTTTGTAGAACACAAACACATGTTTGTAGAAATCAAACACATATTTATTATGAGAAACTTTTTTTATCAAAAGCTCATCAAATTTTGTATAGAGGCGAACGCATGAGCAGGAAGATACGATATTGTACGGCTTGCAATCAGTATACCATGCAGAAGAACTGTCCCGAATGTTCAGGAGAAACGGTTATTTCCGGGCCGCACAGGTTTTCTCCGGAGGACAGATTTGGTGAGTACCGGAGAATGGCCAAGCTAGCTGAGAAAAATGGCAAAAAGTAGGGTTAAAAGTTGACAAAATAAAGTTTGATACGGAAAAAATAATTGGAACACGCGGTGGGGGGAGGTGGAACTACACAATCCTGAGACCGCAGTGTGTTATCCTGTAATTATTTCGTTTCATGATATCACCTTAATGTCCTCTC
>CAZTGJ010000433.1:0-1940 GCA_964613025.1 uncultured Thermoplasmata archaeon
TTCAAGCAAGGTTGAATTGTCGTTATTAAAAGGCTCGCGAAAATCGGTGTTTAATCTTTTCCTTCTTTTTCCAACTGATTATTTGCCTTCCTATGAATACCTTCCTATGAATACTTTCCTATGAATACTTTCCTATGAATACCTTCCTATGAATTGCTGGAAATCACCCTCTGTCCACGGCTCAAACTATATTAACCACTACACCCACATATCGGCCGGTGAAAAGCGATGTCATTACTCATAACCCCTGAAACAAAGATCAGCCAGTTGATCGATGCATATCCCTTCCTTATAGAATTCCTACCTACGATCTATCCCGGATATAAAAAACTGAGCAATCCTCTCATGAGGAAGACCCTTGGCAAAATGGTGACCATGGGGAAGGCCGCTCAGATCGGTGGTATCCCTGTTATGGAACTCATCAGACAGGTTCAGACCGAGATCGAGAAGCAGACCGCAGGCGGAGCAGGTGGTGGATCTGCAGTCCCAGATCGCCCAGTCGACAGGGAGAAGATCGAAGAGCTCAGCAGGATCATCAAAGAACTTCATAAGGGGGGCGACATGGAATCCCTCAAGATTCAGTTCAACGACCTAATCGAGGATGTCTCCCCTGCAGAGATCCCGAGGATGGAGCAGATCCTGATCGACGAGGGAATGCCGACAGAGGAGCTCACCAAACTTTCCGTTCTCCATGTGCAGATATTCAAGGATGCCCTGGAGAAACATGAGAAACTGGCAATGCCTCCGGGACATCCTGTTCACACGTTCATGAAGGAAAATGCAGAGGCAGAACGCCTTTGTGCAGAGATCATGGTCATCGTTTCAGGATCCGGAGAGAGTGATCAGCTCCCCATGCTCATCGAGGAGCTGAGCCAGATCGACCTTCACTTTCTGAGGAAGGAGAACCAGCTATTCCCGAAACTGGAGATCCATGACATAACCGGCCCATCCACGGTGATGTGGGCGATCCACGATGAGATCAGAGCTTCTCTGAAGGAAGCGAAATCCAAGTCAGGAGCCGAACTGTATTCCCACATGGAGGAGCTTGTCACCGCTGTAAAGGACATGAACTTCAAGGAGGAGAGCATCCTGTATCCGCTGTGCATCGACACTCTTTCTGAGGCAGAGTGGGGCGAGGTGCGGAGGGGGGAGGAGGAGATCGGGTACGCCTGGGTGGAGCCGGAGGGTGATTGGGAGCCGGAGCCGCAAACCCTGGGTATTGGAACATCTGAAGATTCCGAAGTGGTCCAGAACGGCATGGTGAAGCTCGATACGGGTGTCATGTCCATCGAATCGCTGAATCTCATGCTGAAGCATCTGCCCGTGGACATCCAGTTCGTGGATGCGGACGATAGAGTGGCCTACTACTCGGATACCCCGGTGAGGATCTTTCCGCGAAGTCCGGGTGTCATCGGTCGCGAGGTCAGGAAGTGTCACCCCCCGAAGAGCGTTGAAGTCGTCAGTAAGATCCTTGAGGAGTTCAAGGCCGGGAACCGGGATGATGCGGAATTCTGGATCACCCTCAACGAGCGATTCCTTCACATCAAGTATACAGCAGTCCGGGATTCCCAGGGTACATACATCGGAACGGTGGAGGTGAGTCAGGACATCACGGAGCTGAGGAAGCTGGAGGGGCAGAATAGGCTTCTGGACTGGGATTAGGATTTGGTATCTTGCGATAATAAAAGTTCATCGAAAAAATACCAGCAGTTTGAAGCAAAGAATGACATGTTTCTTTGAGTTTACACGTGCTTCAAATTGTTTTTATTCGAAAATCCAACCTTCGATTCTAAACATATCAATAATAGCAATTGCCTCAACATCATATTGATCACAGATAAAAGGTATCTTAACTTTATTCCCTCTAATTTTTTCTTCTGTAACAACGATTCGTTTAATGATCATCAGTGTTTGTTGTGGATCATTTATCTTTTCTAAGG
>CAZTGJ010000434.1:0-1899 GCA_964613025.1 uncultured Thermoplasmata archaeon
GGCTTCAGGGTTAAGTATAAATAGCATTTCCTTTATCTTGTACTCAACCCTTCACGATAATGAAATTGCATCATCAGAGCTTCACAGTGATGCGTCGGCGGTTGATTTCTGTGCCAATATCGAGGGTGGCCGTCTTTTTTTCACAACAGAGGAGGACTTAACAGACAGCGTTGTCAGTGAGTGGAGATATACTCTCAGTATAACTCTAGCTCGTACTGTCACTAATGGTCATGCTCTGGTTATTGGCCTATCAAACATCGAAACAACCGTCGACATCACACCCTCCCATCTTGAACTGGCACAAGCATATGCAGTTTCCATCCCTGAAAACCCGGTGATCGATGGGATATTTTCCGAGTGGGACGACCCACTGTCCGATTCTAACCTCGACTGTTCTGATAATTCGATAAATATTGTTTCTTTTGATTCCATGCAATTCAACGGTAATGCCTACTTCTATACCGAGGTTGAAAGCAATATGCTGGCCGGGGGTTCCATTCTCTCTGCCAATGTCATGAAACTTCCCCAGTCACGTCACATATCCCGAGATCAATTCAGCGTTCCTTCCACTTTCCAGACCGAACTCCCGCTCCCTATAGATACAGGAGAGGACACCCTGTTCATTTTTCTGGACACCGATCCCTCAAAAGGGTACGAATCATATCCAGATCACTTTTCTGATCTCATGATCGAGATACAAGGAAGATCGAACAAAGTTATCTCCGCCTTACAGTATTCCTTTACCGGAAATTCCAGCACGGATTGGTCGTGGTCATCCCTGGGCAATGTATCATGTGCCATAACCGGAGATGGGATCGAGATCGGAATACCCATGGACACACCCTTTACCCCTCATTTTCATATGGTCTCGTGGGATGGTAATCAGGATCGAGGAATTTCCCAGATCGAGAATGATAAAAAAAATTATTCCGTGAACAGTCAAGGGACCAGGGGAGACGAGACGGATGTATGTCTCAATGAGATATTTCCAAATCCGGAATTGGAAACCCAGGAATGGGCTGAACTCTATAATCCAACAGAGAACGGAATCGATCTAGAGAATTGGATACTGACCGACGAATCCGGAACGATCTGGACAGGGGGGGTGGGGGAGGAAATTGTCCTGGGAGGCGTTTTTCAGATATCACTCAACAACAAACTCAAGAATACCGGTGAATGGCTAATGCTCAAAGATGACCTCGGAATAACAAGGGACGAGGTCACCTATCCCACCTACTCATCCTATGAGGGATTAAGCTATGCCCGGATCCACGATGGCAGTGAATATTTCGAACGGGATCCTACACCCACCGGTGGGAAGATAAATGCTCAAAGCGGGGTCATTACCCTCAACGAGATATACTATGATGTGACGGGGACCGAACCCGAAGGTGAGTTCATTGAACTCTACAACAACGGGACCTCATCGATAACAGTAACAGGATGGTCACTGAGGAACGATGATCGCACACCATTCGATTTCACCACAACTATCAACTCTGAAGATTTTTTTGCCATTGACAGCGAGGATACCGACCTGGACAGTCAATCATATACTGATTGCTTCGGGATCTACGGCCTTGCCGGCTCTGAGGATTTTGTGGTGTTGGAGAATGCCGATGGGCAGGCTGTTGACAGGATCACCTACGCATCATCCGTCACAAGTGATTATTTCGATGATGGGGGGACATCTGTTGCTTATGCACTGTCAGCCAGTGATGTGGATGAAGGGAACACCCTTGGACGATATCCTGATGGAACGGATTCGGACGATGAAAGTCAGGACTTTCAGGAATGCACCGCATCAAAGGGATTGACGAATACCCGAATTGTCGAATATGCCCATGCAATCCTTCCGATCAGTTTCATCATGGTAACCTTCGGGGTAGTACGGAAGAA
>CAZTGJ010000435.1:0-1885 GCA_964613025.1 uncultured Thermoplasmata archaeon
AAAATGTTAAACCTGACTGAAGTATCTCTCAAAATCCTTTCGGAGATACTGCTAAGCAGCCTGGAATCCTCCACGGAATCCGCTTCAGGTCAAAATTGTCGCCTAACTCACGACAAAAACGGCAAATGTTGAACCCTAACTTCGCTGAATTTTTCGACACGATATGAAATATTCTCCGCTCCAATGGTCAAACCCCCTTTTCCTAAGCAATCCCTGGGGGTTTTTACTACTTGAAATCAAATCCAGTGAAGTGTGAAAAACCCGGTTGGAATGGGCTTGATTTGTCGTCTGACCAGAGACAAAATTACCCAAAGACTTTTATATAATCTCAAAACGAGAAGTACCTTAAGAGATCGGTTTTACTTTAAAAATACATTCTCTTTACCATTAAAATTCATAGAGTGGATTATCATGACAATTCGCACAAGACTTGCTACGACTCTTAGGAAACCCATCACCTCAAGCGGCGGTATCAATCACAATGTCGATCTCGCCACAAAAATATGCTGGAGGGAACTCCCACGTGTATCCCGTAGCTTCGCTCTTGTGATCCAGAATCTGCCACGCGGACTGGACAAGGATGTCATGGTCGGATACGAAATCCTTCGAACCGTGGACACCATCGAGGATTCTCTCCTTGATCGCGAATTAAAGCTCGAGACATTCGAGCTTTTCAGGGATATCCTCAACGGAGGGTTCCATGATGAGAACATTCTCAAGCTTCAGCAATCACTGGACGCAGGGACTCACAAGGATCTTGACAAAGCTGTGGTTAAGCATATGGTCCCCAATATCTTCACCGTTCTGAACAGCCTGGGACAGGAGCAGCGGGAGATTGTTACCCGGACCGCAATCGAGATGAGTTACGGAATGGCACGGAAGGATTTTCTGGACATCCTCACCCTGGAGCACCAGGATGAGTACTGCTACTACGTTGCCGGTCTTGTTGGCTACATGCTCACCGATCTGTTCAAGGCAGATGGAAGACTTGAAGACGAACGGTACAGGGAGATATATTCCTTCTCCGAGCCCTATGGGATCGGTCTGCAGAAGGTGAACATCCTCAGAGATATGAACAGTGATCTCTACGAGGACCGGTTGTACTGGCCCAAGGATGTTGTGGAAAGCCATGGATTCACCAAGCTCTCCCTTATGGAAGAGGCTCAGACGAATATCGACCAGGCTATGCAGATCGTGAACGAGATCGTTATCGATACCGCCCGTCATCTTGACAACGGCGTTCTCTACGTCACCAAGCTCCCCAAGGATGAGAAGAAAGTGAGAATGTTCTCTGCCATCCCTCTTTTCATGGCCATTGCCACCGCATCATTGATGTATAATAACAGGGATGTATATTCGAAACCCGTCAAGATACCGAGAACCCAGACCATGGCGATCACCCATAAGCTGGATACCATCATTCAGGACAACGAGAAACTCGTAGCTTTCTACAACGAGCTTTTCTATGACAAACTGGATGGTGTCCGCGCCCCCCTGGTTCTGTGATCGGGACTATCCATGCTCTACTCAATCATTTCGACGAGATCATAGATGGATCAGTGAATAGCACCAATATTTTTCAGATGGGTAACACCTACACCATTCCCTATGTTGTGAACATCTTCGGATCAGCCCGACAGGCAAGTCATATTGAATTGAACACCTGCACATAATATACGTCTTGTTTTCAGCGAAGATAAGGTTTCATTATTCGTCCCATTATTTTTTATGAATATGAAGAATACTTATTATTATTCATAATTGTGTAGTATCGTTTATAGTAGAAATATTAATAAAAGCGGCACGCTCTTTCTGTGGCTTATCTAATGATCAATTGTCATGTAACAGCTAAAATGACCTATTTTTGTAACTCTAAAACTCCATA
>CAZTGJ010000436.1:0-1883 GCA_964613025.1 uncultured Thermoplasmata archaeon
GGCCGATTGTTGAGCACTTATTTTTTTCGTGTAATTGTGATCGAAATGAAGATTGAAGTAAAAAGGATTATTAGCTCAAAACCTGAAAGGAATCCTCCATCATCTTTATCTTCCTTTTTCCACTTCTCAGGATCCAAGGGATATTTATCAAGTTTCAGTCCAGTGGTTGAATCATCTTCTGTTTTTCCCAGATTCCATCTATTAGGATAACCATCTCCATCGCTATCCTGAGATGCTGCGAGATCACCGGGGAACGCATCGGAGTTGTCTCCTACTCCATCCGCATCGGTATCGTTCCATTCGAATCTGTCATCAGGAAAAGCATCATCTTTATTTGGAATACCATCATTATCAGAGTCTGATAAGACTTCCATCATGATCAATACTTCGTCGCTCCAGAAGCCATAATTGTCCTGAACTTTGAAGGAAATGCCATGATTACCCAGGGTGAGCTGGTCTGTGGAAAAAGCCAATTCAGATCCATTATACAATTCTCCATCCAGAGATGAAGTCCAAACATGATTGATAACAGCACTATAAGGTGCAACTTGTCCACTGAAAGTTACTGTTTCTCCGAACAATATACTTGCCAGGTTTGAGGTTCCTATGAACGCCATAGGCCTATGATATTCATCTGGCAGCTTCTGCCAAGGGTTGAAGACAGTTCCGTTTGTTACTGCGTCACCCGAGCCCTCAACGTTACGGGTTGGATGATAGGGACCTGAGTCACCTCCCCACCAGTTTCCTGTGATGTTGATGACGTCTTCAAGGATATAAAAGGCATTAACACCGTATTCCGTGTTCCCCGAGAAAAAGTTGCCATGTGCACTGTTCTCGGGAGAGTAGCCGCTCATCAGTATTCCCACGTTATTATTCATGATCGTATTGTTACTGATTTTTGTACTGTTTGTCCACTCAAGATGGATGCCAATTTCGCGATTCTGCAATAAGATATTGTTTTCAATAATATTGTTATAAGCTATATCCTCGCTGCTGGGTCCCGAGGGAGTAATATAGATGCCGTAATTATTCCAATAACATCTGTTTCGGGAGAGGGAATTTTCCATGAAGTATCCTTGGAGTGTAATCCCAACATATTGATTGTTCGAGCATTGGTTATCTGAGATGTCGTTCATTTCCGCCTGACCGTAATCGGTTACAAAATAGATACCGTGACCGTTGTTCGTGCATTGGTTGTCTGTGAAACTGTTCCTTCTCGACAGACCGAAATGAGCTCTGAAATAGATTCCAAAGTGGTTATTAGTGAGGGTATTATTCGAGAGAGTTATGTAGTTGCTATTGTTGGCATAAATACCGTAGTACCAGTTCTTACACGTCGTTTGAGAAATGGTAATATTGTCCCCGCTCAACTGTATCCCCGTACTATTCCTGCTGCCATCTTGCTCGACCATGAATCCGATGAAGTTGACCCAGTTTGCTGTGATTGTTACACTAGTTCTTTGTCTCATCATGATGATCGTATGCCTTGATCCGTTACCTACGAGGCTCAGTTTCTTGTTAATAATCACTCTCTCTCTGTAGACTCCTTGATACACCCTAATCGTGTCTTCATCTTCTGCGGCATCAACAGCATCCTGAATCTTTTCATAGTCACCACTACCATCTTGTGCAACTATGATGGTGTCTGCGCTGGAAACCGGGAAAATGGTGATCAGGATAAGAATTGTTGCTGCGAGCATCAATAAAATGATGGCAATCTTATTAGTTTGACTCATGCCTTCCACATATCCATTTGGCATGGCACGATATAGCCTATCAAATAGAAAAAAATATTGTTCACTTTTTTGGATATCTGCAGGTCATTTTGCCGGATCTTTGTTGACCAATAATAATCACCTCTTCAAAATACAAAGAACCTGGCG
>CAZTGJ010000437.1:0-1881 GCA_964613025.1 uncultured Thermoplasmata archaeon
GGTGAAATGTGTACTTTCCAGTGTAGGAGGGCTTCAGATCACTGAACTCTTACATCATTTGGATAAGTTTTTAAGTAACCTCTTATCATTTGTGATCATCATGCCTTACTATAGAGCAACCTTGATTTCGGGAAGCGACATCACTTCCTCAATGAGGGGAACGATCAGTCGAATGAAGGACCACCTTTTCACTACATTATTCGCCCTCATGCTGATCATCATGTTCATGGCAGCCATCACCGGTGTTATCATCTTTATCTTTACCGAGGATACACCTGTAAGCGACCTGGTGACCCATAGTGATTTCTTTCTAATGATCTATTTCATCGTTGCAGGTAGGGCGATTAGTAATTCATTGAAACTTATTTACAAGGATCCGACAACCGAGCTATTGAGAATCATCCCCATTTCCACTCGGATCATCTACAAAGGGAAGTTCTTCAGTATTCTCCTTCTCAATCTCATTACATTCTCAATATTTTACTCAGGATTCCTCTTCTTCTTCCTTCTTATTTATCCTGACCCCATTTCACTCCCATCCTTTGCCAGTTACACAGCATATATTTATCTCATTGGCTTTTTTGGCACAATGACGGGTTTCCTGATTCCTATGATCTATTATCTTCCATGGGATCATAAGAAGCGGACGTTAAGTTTTCTTGTCCCCTGCATTCTCGCAGGAGCCATGATCATCAATATCTCTGAACTGGAAGGTTCCATCTTTTCCTTCCCCAAGTCCACTGTATTCCCGGGAATCCTTGGTTTTTTCTCCCTGCTTCTTTTCGGAATCATCCTTGGAATGTCGTGGTATTTCAACGAAGCCATCCATTCCTATCTCCCTAGTCATACGATTACCGTTTCAGATGAATATCATGTGCCCAGGCTCGTGACCTTCACCAAATGGTTCGGCTTTTCTTTCAGAACCGGAAGGGATATGATCTCCCACTCGAGGATCGTTGCTGCAAAGGAGTCCCTTTCCACCCTCAGAGACAGCTATTTCCACATCTATGCCGGGATGACCGCCATACTTACCTTCATCGGGATCATGATGGTCCAGACATTCCCCCAGGAGATCCTGGATTCGGAATGGGGATGGCTGGTATATCCGATAATGGTTTCCTTTATGCTCTACATCGAAGGATCCTTCATGGTCACACTCGGAAGCATCTCACTCATTGGGAAGGAGGGAAAGCGGCTGTGGATCCTTCGGTCACTTCCGGTATCAGGGTATGAGGTTCTGAATGGCAAAGCCCTCTCTGTGATCATTCCCTCAATTGTCGGGGGATTCATCATGGTGATCCCATTACTCTACCTGACGGAACTTCCCGCAGGCCAGAATTTCATCTTCCTGGTTCTCACCCTCTGTATCATCCTCTCATTTTCAGGTATTGGGATAATCGCCGGGACCAAGTACCCAAATTTTACGGAAGGTGCCCGGGGTTCTCCGGATATCGTATTCCAGATGTTCATACTTTTCATCTGTCTCATGCTTCTTGGTTTTATCATTATTCCACCGATGACCTTTTATTACAATTACGGTACTACTCCGGGACTTGCCGTTGCCCTTCTGGTGCTTGTTTTCTGTTATGCAGTTTTCATTAATGGAGTACGCATGGGAGAATCCATTTTCGATCGACTCTCCGCAGAGGAATACGAGGGATGAAAATATCTGAAAATCAACAATTCTCTCATAATAAAATTGTAAATTCAACGTAACTATTAATACGAATCTGCGCCTCGCGCATTAGAATTTTACGTATGCAATTCTGAATGTAAAACCATTGTGAAAGCCATATAGTAATTATTTTCACCATTTTTTTCTATATATATAGCTTGTAGGAATCTGCAAAAATACAATTCCGTCATTTCTCTCCTTGAAAT
>CAZTGJ010000438.1:0-1881 GCA_964613025.1 uncultured Thermoplasmata archaeon
TACAGCTCCCTTTTTTCGTTTCTATCAACTTCCTTTTTGTTCCCTCTCCCTCGTTTCCCCTCCCTTCGTCCTCCCCCCCCTCCCCATGGATCTTTTAGCTCCAGTTCGTCAGCAGAAATAAATACTTCCAAATCTTCCTCTCTCTATCATCAATGTGAATTAGGTGATATCCATGGCGAAAGAACTGACGGAAGAGGAACTATGCGGGGTTCGGGACCTCGAGGAGAATTTTTCCGAGCACCTGGAACGGTACCGGCTGAGAAAGGTAGCCGACCTTCAATCCGGGGATAAGACAGAGGCCGAACTCCGTGACGAGTTGAAGGGTCTTGAGGAGTATCTCGAAGGTTGTCGGAGGAGCGAGATAGATGATCTGCTCGTCAACATCGAGTTCTATGGTGCAAAGGTCGGAGTGCTGAAAAGGATCCTTGGAATTGAAGTGTGAGCATGGGATAAAAAACGTGAAAAAGTGCTCTTTCAGGTATTCGGTCGAAGCTTTTGGAAAAGCTTCACCAAAACCTTGTGGCTTGATTTTCGCTTCGATACTCTCAACTCAAACACGTAACACACCTCATAGCAAGTGCATCATCAATGATGATTACTTTTCTTCAAGATAACTGAAGATTCACAAACCCGTTGGTAGCCCAATTTATTTTCTTCGAAAAATGATTTGGTGCTCCCGCCGGGATTCGAACGGACCCTTTCGTACCATCGAAACACGTTATCACGTGTATCTCGCTCCCAAAGCCTCCAGGGAAAGATAATGTGGCAGTGTGTCGCTTCGCTCCCCCCTCATGCCACATCTCACTGCTGACATTCCATCTAAGCTGGAATATCTCAGTTCGTAAAAGTTCACAAACCCGTTGGTAGCCCACTTAATTTTTCTTCGAAAAATAGATTGGTGCTCCCGCCGGGATTTGAACCCGAGTCACTGGCTCGAAAGGCCAGAATGATTGGCCGGACTACACTACGGGAGCCTGGACCCTGCCTTATCATCTTATTATTTCAAGTTTATCCACTCATAGTAAGGGGGATCTGGGTGCGAGGGGGAGGGGGGGGATTGAGCATGGATCAGAGAAACCTAGAATGTGGAGTGAAAAAATCGGGCCAATTTTAGATGCGATCGTTTTCATCGTGATCTGAAGGAACAGATGGAAGTTGTAATGATGATGTTGTGGATTGACTCTGAATCGCTACATCTTGTTGATCCATTCCGAGGTATTGTGCATATGGTATGTACGGTAAATATAATGGCTTAATCGCTTTACGTTTTATTTTCGTTTTCAATTTCCTATAGAAAAGTCCTGAGATTAATGCTATTACGATAATGTAAAAACTACAGAATTGCCAGGGTTTCTCAATATCCACTTTGTTTTCTCCACTCAGTGATATGGGGAGAGAAGAAAAGGAAAAATTTGAGAAATGGATCGAGATCACATCAAGGCCAATTTCGTTGGAATGAGTTTGTTCTCGTTCCAAACCATGAGATCTGCAAAATGCTGAGAAATCGATCCCATAAGGATAATCACGATCCTGTATCAAGAGTTCATAATTCCTGAATCGAGGGGTTCTGAGGTCGAAGGTAAGATTCACATCCTCGATATTTCTGTTCCATGATGATCGTCCGATGATCAAATAGGAAAAATGCCAATGGATTTCTTTGGAACCCGGGAGCAGGAAAAAGTAAGGGTTACCCCAGACTGTTCTTGTCTTCACCTGCCAATAAATCTGAACAGCCAACTCTGAGTGAGCATCAATCTGAACGTCGAAAGTAACCACATCAAGACCTGAAATATTCCTGTCAAAATGAGATATGTTGTCTACCTTATAACTTGACTTTGACAGTTATAGGTGCCTAATGGAAAGAATATTGATATGGTCGTC
>CAZTGJ010000439.1:0-1857 GCA_964613025.1 uncultured Thermoplasmata archaeon
CCAATCAGGGCTTCAAGTCGCGCGCCCAACGCGCAGCTTCGAAGAACAAGTAGGGGTGGGTGGATATTCCTACCAACCCCCTCTTTTTCCTTTTTTTCACGAGGGGATACCATGAGTGGGAGCAACGATCCATTGGAAGTGGATCTTCACGATCTTCGTTTGTATGATGCGGAAGTACGAATCTGTGACGCCATCGAGGAGGGATGGTGCAACGATACCCGATGCATCCTCCTCATTCATGGTTACCATAATGGAGTGGCCATCAGAAGTTTCATCCAAAGTGAAGGCGGATTACGGAAACAAATCAAACGAAATTATCCTGAGATTCCAAGAATCGAGATTGTACCCTGTGATTATGGGTCAACCTATGTGCTCATCGGTGATTGACATGATTGAACTCTTGATCTCAGGAATTGGTGGATTCATCAATATGGATCAGATCCTTTTGATAGACAGTCGAGGAGGGATGGTAGTATGATGCAATTCGAAAATCAACATGAGGTACCCTACACACTCATTGAAACTCAAGAACAACTGGAACAGGGCATGATGAACATTTCGACCGCACCATGGGTAGCCATTGATACTGAATTCATTCCAGAGAAACGATACCATCCACTGTTGTGCATCATTCAAATCGCCACCCCGGATGAGAATTATATCATTGATTGCAAATATGTTCATGATCTTCGTCCCTTTCTCTCGATACTGCAAGATGAAAACGTTGTGAAAATCACCCATGCCGGGAAAAATGATTATGAAATCTTCTATGAAGAGTATGGAATCCTTCCGAAGAATGTTCTTGATACCCAAATCGCCCACAGTTTCATAGAAGGAATCCCCAAACCAAGTCTTGAATTCCTCTTATCCCACATTCTTGATATTGACATATCGAAAGAGGAGCAAAATTCTGATTGGTGGGAGCGTCCCTTGACCACTGAGCAAACCAGATACGCCCTCAGTGATGTGATCTATCTTCATCAACTGATAGAAGAAATACTGAAGCGGTTACATGGGATCCACAGAACAGAGTGGGCAATCCAAGAATGTCAGCGATTAGAAGATTCAGTATACTATTCGAAGGATGAAGTTCTCTGCTTTCAGAAGCATAAATGGGTTTCCTATATCGATGCAGAGAAATTTGCTCTCCTGAGGAAAATTATCGAATGGCGAGAGGAGAAAGCAAAACAATCCAATATGCCCCCTGATATTGTGATAAAATTCAGCGATATTCGGGAGATACTAACATCATTTTTCGACCATATAGAAAGTAACAATTCGGTCAGCAATACTATTCCAGATAAGCATCGAAAGCATCACGCTCGATTCTATCAACTGTATACCACAATCACCAATGATGATATTGAAAATGCTACAAAAATTCAAGATCAACTACCCCCCAATGAACAAAAGGATCCGAAATTTCACTGGAAATATGGATTGACAAAATTGCTCGTTAAGTATTTTTGCCTTCAAGTGAACTTCCGGTTCGACATGGTCTGCACATCGAGTGAATTACTCATGCATCTTTGGAACCAAACAATTGGCCAGAGCATTCTTAATCGCGGATGGAGGAAAGACCTTCTTGGAGGATCCTTGCTTCATTTGTTAGGTGAATCTCGTGATTTTCAAGTAGCGCATGATGATAATGTGATCTCTCTGATTCTCATGAAGCATTCGCTTGACCAACACATATCCCCTTAACCTTCCGCGCCAAAGCTATCGCTCCTTGATGTGATTGAAACACGTCCTCATTGAGATTTCAAATCGCTCTAGCAGCTCACAGCCCAAACTGCGGCATTGCTGCCAAGTATGAGTCTCTGAGATTTTCAAGTGAAATGTGATTGTAGATATCAA
>CAZTGJ010000440.1:0-1838 GCA_964613025.1 uncultured Thermoplasmata archaeon
GAATTATACATGGTATATACGAAATATAACTTGTATAAGAACCTTCCCCAATAAATGATGGGGCAGTTCATGAACCGAGATACATTTCATGTGTTACCATTGGAAAATGATTAATACCCCATTATGTTGACAATACCTGAAGATACTCCTTCTTTCTGGGAAATATTTAAGTATGACATTCAGTCTACCTGAAAACTATAGGGCAAACAAATCAGTGAGTGAAACTTTATGAAACGATCACGATTTCGAAATGACACCTCTGCCGTCTCACCGATCATATCGGCAATCCTTCTCCTAACCATAATGCTCATTACAGTGGGTTCGATCATGGCCTGGGCAATACCCAGGATAACACAGATGGAGAACGATGCCCAGTTCGATGGAGTATACTCGAATTTCGAGGTGTTCGATTCACGGGCCGATGATGTGATCTACGACGGCGCGGGCACTACCAGGACCACGGGATTTGCGGTGGGGGGGGGAGATCTCCTGCTTGCTAAGGATAATGGTTACATCATTCTGTACTGGTCGCTTATCGAGGATAACATCACCTTCAGCAGTGTAAACTCTGAGGATGGATCATTCTCTTTCATATTCGACAGAATGGACGGGGACAATCTCACCGTTAACACAACCGGATCGGGTGGGGAGGCAAGGAATAGATCTGTGGCCGGGCCAGCTGAGCATAATTATGCTTCTGATGCAGTCATGGGTCAGGTTACCCCTGGCTTCCCCCTGGGAGATATCCAGTACATCCGTATCCACAATTCCACCAAGGACCTTGCCGAGGCATACTACTTCAGGATGAAGGTGGTGGAACATCAGCTACCCACCAGCGACGGGTATTATGAGATCAAATGGATGAACGGGGCTATCGTCACCAACAGAGGGTCCAAGGCGGGATCAATTTCCGATGTCCCCTACGTCTATCCCCGGGGTGACGATCTTTACATCAACATCATCGATCTTTCAGCTAATCGATCCGGTTTCATCAATGCCGGAAGGGGTTCCTACAAGATAACACTCAGGAACCTGGAGACCACACTGCTCACCTCGAAGCAGGTGTACGGTTTCCAGATGAGCCTTCACACCGAATATACTGCAGGATGGAACACCTATTTTGCCCTGCACCGGGATTTTGACTATCTCTATAACGCCAAGTACCAGAAGATCGGCGTGAGCTACAATTACGGAGATTTCACGAACCTCAAGCTCACGAAGACCGATCTGGAGCTCACAGGGGTAACATAATGAAGATCCCCTTCAATAAAGCATTCAAAGCTGACGAGCGGGCCATGGAAGAGATCGGCTTCATCTATGTGTTCGCCCTCTCCGTTCTCCTGCTCTCCGCTGTTTTCTACACTATCAGGGACTCCACTTCGGTGCAGAAAAAAAGTGTGACTAAAAGCTATCTTGAGGATCAAGTCCGACTGATCTCAGGAGTTGTGCAGGATATCATCGACCTCCGGATCACCAACCCCGAGATCAACTATTCGCGGGTCCTCGATCTCAGGACGACCAGTCAGATCTATCAGTTCCGGATCGAGTTCACCAGGACCACCATTACCCTCATTTCCCGGTTCGAGGAGATCACGGCTTTCGCATCAATCTACAATCCTCAAGGACTGGACATCACACCCAAAGTGGAGAGCGATGCCAGTGCTCTGATGTTCCAGTATTACAAGATCGAAAACCTCATCAATGTTCAACCCGTTGATCCCAGCAAGGCTCTTGGATGAACAGAAACTGAAATGGGAAGATACTATAATCTCAAGTGATCACGATGTGAACTACTACCCCCTAAAGGGGGCAGCGTCAAAGTGTTAAAATGCTTGTTT
>CAZTGJ010000441.1:0-1833 GCA_964613025.1 uncultured Thermoplasmata archaeon
CATATCACCCCAGTGTTCCACCAATTGTAATCTTGCAGTGCTTCTACAACCTATTCTGAACTATCTTATAAAACAACGTTAAATCTCTGACTTTCTTGCAATCAATAATATAATTACCTTTGGGAGAAGAAATTTGTATGATACAAAGTAATGGGCGGTATCTATTTTCCGGGATGAATTCTGTATCTATGGCAATCCAAGGAACAGTAGAAATGCTCTTCATACACTTATCAAGTTGTTCCTCAGTTTCGATGAGTGTGTATACAGATTCTTCATCAATTTCGGTTTGGATCATGCTACCTCACCCACCCTCACCCTTTCTTGAATTACAACAAATGTACTTCCATGATCCCTCGGACGTATCTCAAGTTCAGGTATTTCCGGATAATTCCGTGCCATTTGCTTCCTGAGTCCACCACGGCGCCGTATGAATTCCCTGATTGCAACACCGTTATTGTATCCATGAATTAACAATAGACATTGTTTTCCATTGAACCACGCCTCCTCAATGGCGGCACATATCTCGACTTCGGCATCATACAGTCTGAGGTTATGTAAATCGACTTCAATCGCATCATTGAATATACTCATATTATCACCATGAAATTAAGAAAATAAACTGAAGGAAAAAAGAAAGAAAAGGGAGGCTGGAGTTTTCCAACGTTCCCTACTTGTTCTTCGAAGCGGCACGCTGAGCGCGCGACTTGAAGTCCTGGTTGGACCCTGTCCTGTCTGCATGAGACTGGATTCGGGATGCGGAAGAACGGTTCATAGAACCTTTTCCACCTTTGCCTTTGGCCATGTGCTTTCACCTCCTGTGTGCTGGTTTCAGATTTGTCATCGTGTGTGTAGTTGCTTCGGATCATATTCCTGAAAGCACAGGCTATTGGGTTAAGATCAAGGATGGATAGTCCGCAAAACATAAATACAGTCGCCACCTGATTGCGACTATGGTGAATATACATATTGCAATGGTTGGCAGAGACCATGAGAATATAATCAATGGGGTCATGAAGAGGGGTGGTGACGAGCTTTATCCCATTACATCTGATAAGTTTCTGGAGGAGTCAGTGCCGAAGATCAAAACAGGACTTCCGGCGGTGAAGGTCCATTCGGAGATCAAAGGACGTGAATTGGTAGTTGATCCATTTCAGGAGGACTCATTTGTCAGCATTGTTGGTTTGATCATCGAGATCGTGCAGGAGAGGTCAGGGGAGGGCGTCGATATCCTGATCAATATTACAGGTGGAACCAACCTCATGAGTGGGGCAGCGGTTACTGCAGCTATGCTTACTGGAGTGGGGGCGTACTATGTGATTAAAGCACCTGATGAGGAGCAGTATGATTCTTCGGTTGTGGACCTTCCGCTGATCATGGATTCGGTGAAGGTTCTCAAGAATCAAAATCGAAAACGGATTGTTGCTACACTTATTGAGAAAGGGGAGAGAACCAATGATCAGCTTGCGAAGGAGCTAGGGGTAAACAAGAAGTCGATCTCCAAGCTTGTCAAAGTGTTGGAGGGGAAGAGGTTGGTGGAGAGGAGGAAGGAGGGGAAGTTTGTGTATAACGGACTGACGAATGCCGGGAGGATTGCGGGGAGGCTTTTGTAGGGAGTGGTTAATTGGTTACTAAAAATGAAAAATCTAAAGATGAAAGAATTCTAAATCAAATGATGAATGCATTAGACACTGGAGATTATGATACATACCGTGAGACAGGTAAGAATCTTAGAGGAAAGTATGGTGATAATGAGATTGATAAAGAATTGGATTATTATTATATAGCTTGTAGGAATCTGCAAAAATACAATCTCCTCATTTCTCTCCTCAGTAA
>CAZTGJ010000442.1:0-1807 GCA_964613025.1 uncultured Thermoplasmata archaeon
CAACCGGTCTGTAAGCTCCGGTCTCGTGCACCATATCATAGATGGTACTACTCAGATCCTCAGCATAGATACCCTGTACATCATGCTCCGTGATCGTATCGAAGGTTTTTCGGTTGATATTCACCAGTTTCACATCATAGGAGTCCATGGGCGTCAACTGGACGATGATCTTCCGGAAATCTCCACGTTTCTTCGTTATTCGAAAGTGAAGGTACCCGGTTTCGTCATCCACTACAACATCCCGAGCTCCTACGGCCATCTTGGTAGCCATGGAGATCTGGCTCCAGATGATGCGTCCTCGTTGTGGTGTATCGTGTGAAGGTTCATCCGCTGGAGGCCGTCCCGCCATGAGATAATTTCTCCCATCCTGATTTTCCGGAACCACACGTTGCCTCCGAGAATGCTTTCGAACCTGGACCGATCGATACGGATTTGCTGGGTGTTTTCGATCGTGTTTTCGCACGTTCACATCCCGATGTTCATAGGTCATGCTATCCCTCCGTTTGTGTGCGAAATTTCACCGAACCATAGTGTGATATTCATATCAAGAATATAGAGAAATAAATAGTGGCGCAAAAGTGTCGCCATGTCGCCAAGCAGGGGTATAGCCTTTGCTGATACAGCTTGTCGGTGGCGACATCCCCTCAAAAACTGTCGCATACTATGTCGCCCCCTCATTTCCAATATCACCAGTATATCGAGCCACTGCTTTTTCCAGAGATTTCGCATTTTTTGGAAGATTTTGATAGAATGTATGCTCCGAGAATTTGGATCTCCAATGTTTCAAGATATCTCCATAGGTCATAAGCTTGTTAACATGCAAATCATACGCTTCTGCGATGCAATGATCACGGAAGATCTTCTGTTGTTTCTTTGTCTCATCAGCTTGCTCTTCCCGATCCAACTTCTCCCGATACTCGGTGTTGAATTTCCTGATAGCAGCACCTCGTCTGATCAACCACTCGATCCGTTCGTCCTCAGTCCCATGCTTGGGGAGTGGGATTCCATCGATGACCCCCATGAGCCGCACTACATCGTGCGGAGAATAATCGAAGGTGAAGAAGGTGTTCGCAAAGGTCTCAAAGGAAAACGATACGTCAGGAATACATTGCAAGTTGATTGGCATCCGCTTCCAAAAGATGGCCACAGACTTGAGGACCTCCAGGTCATCATTGTAGCGGACACAATCCCAATGGTCTTTCTGCCCTTGGGGAGGGTAGTACTTCCCCTTGTTCATGATACAGTGCACACCCTGGAGTGATTCCCGCCAACGGTTGTTCACATCCTGCGGATAGTGGATCGCGGGGACCATGATGATCTCCTGGGTCTTCCGCATTTGGTTGAACACCCGGAATGCCGCCCCAGCTTCTTTACCTCGGGTCTCCCAGGCGTTCTGCCCTTCCGCCCCATCGAACTCGTCGATGAAACAGTACAGGTTTCTCCGCTCACCAGTAAGATCGATCTCGGCGACCACGTCGAAGATATCGGATATGGATCGTACTCTTTTGATCCCATACTCTCGAACATAATCATCATAGAACTTGACATTCGTAGCAATAACCGGCCTGAGACCGTGAGGGTTCTCCTTCTTGAGCAATTGAAGGATGATCCAGGCCATCATATTGGTCTTCCCGGCTCCGTTCTCACCGGTGATGATCGTGGCAAGCCCTTTCTTGAACCAGTGCAATGGATTCAGGACAATATTCAGCCCGTCCTCCACAAACCACTGGGGAGGGATTCCCGTAGTATTGCTCGCCTGGTCTCCTCGATGGTCACCAGCATGGGCGTCGATCATCGTCAGATAATC
>CAZTGJ010000443.1:0-1794 GCA_964613025.1 uncultured Thermoplasmata archaeon
CCATACATATGGCTACCCCTCCCTTTTCCGAATTATTTCATACTTTATGTACTACAAGAAACAAAAATGGCATCAGTCTCATGAACTCCAAATTCAATTCGCTGGAGGGAAACACAATTTCTCAGTGCAATGGAAGTGGGGTGACCTTCGATGAATCCTCTGAAAATTCATTGAAATACAACATCTTTCTGATATCTGAGAACGGTGTGCTTGCAGGGGAAGGCAGCAGATTTCTGGAACTTACGAACAACACCTTCACTGACAATGATTATGGTGTGAAGATCCTGTACGGTGGGAACAACACGATTCAAAACAATTTATTCCAGAACAATGAGGACGGCATACATCTGAGGAGTACTTCAGGAAACCTCATCCAGGGAAATACCTGCTCAGGGGGGGAGAATGGGATCTACCTGTATGGAGGTCAGGATAATATGGTCACGAGAAACTGGTGCTCGGGCAGCTCCAATTCCGGGATCAATCTCAGCTTCATGTTCTATTCGGATGTGGAATTGAATATATTGGGGGGAAACGGGATCGGTCTGAGCCTGTTGACGAGCTCTACCACGACAGTGGTGAACAACACATTATTCGGGAACGATATCGGGATCCTCTATGTCAGATCCTTCACTACCGGGAACGCCCGGTACAACAATATCATAGATAACGCAGTCTACGGTTCGGAGATCAAAGATAGCTGGAGTTACCGGGTGAATGCTTCAAACAGTTACTGGGGAGATTCCTCCGGCCCCTCCCACCCCGCCACGAACCCCTCCGGTCTCGGGGATGCCATCAGCGACAATATTGACTTTCAACCATTCTCACAAACATCACTAGTGTTCGCAATGATCGAATCCATCGATACGAACGATCCGGAGTTTGCGCTTGACGGAGAGAACGTCACCTTCAGAGGGTACGGATATTCCTACGAACAGGAGATCGTGCGCTACGTATGGTGGTCATCAGTGGATGGAGAGATATACAATGGCACAGAGAGCTCCTTCACACGATCCGACCTCTCCAATGGAACGCACAGGATTCACTTCAGGGTAATGGATGCCCGGGGGGAATGGTCCCGGACCGCCGGGTCTATCCTCATGGTGAATGGCCGTCCGCAGGTTGATCTCGATAATCTTCCCCCATGGATCCTCGAAGGGGATGATATTGTTTTAAAGGGAAACGTGTATGATGACGGTGAGATCGTCCTCTATGTGTTTGAATCATCCCGGGAAGGCTTGCTATACCAGGGCGTGGATCCCGAATTCACTTGGAAGGGACCTTCCTGGGGACAACGTATCATTTATTTCAGGGTCATGGATGACAGGGGAGCTTGGTCCAATACGGCCAGGGCAGAGTTCGGAGTGTACGCCAAGCCGCAGGCCTTCATTGACAGCATCGAACCCAGGAACTCAGCATTCGGGGAGCCGATCTTCATATCCGGGCACGGAACCGATGATCTTGGATTGTCCTACTATCTCTGGCGGGATGCAAAAACAGGGGATACCCTGAGCATTGCCGAGGAGTTTGAGCTTGTAGGATATGCGAATGGAACCCATACCGTGGAATTCAGGGTGAGGAATACCAATGGCATCTGGTCGGATTGGGTAAGTGGAACGTTCTCCGTGAACGGAAAACCCTTTGCCGAGATTCTGAGCATCTCGCCGAACCCCGCGGCAAACGGGGACATGGTCAAGTTCCAGGGAATAGGATACGATGATAGTAAGGTTATCACATACCTCTGGATAGGTTGTAGAAGCACTGCAAGATTACAATAGGTGGACACTGGGGTGATAT
>CAZTGJ010000444.1:0-1759 GCA_964613025.1 uncultured Thermoplasmata archaeon
TCTCTTCATATCTCAAGGGTGAAAATGGCCGCAACGCTTGTTGGCGGTAATACTGACCGGTGAAGTGGCCCAAGAGGAACTTTTTATATATAAGTATGGCATCTATTCATCATGCCCGATATGAAATGCCCACACTGTGATTCACCGATAGGTGTGCAAAAAAATCCATTCAACTACGATACGGTTAGCTATTATGAAGAGGTGAAGGGTAAGAACAAGCTGAAGCTTGAATTCGTTGCTGTGTCATGCTCAAAATGCAATGCCGTTCTTGGTGTGACCCGCTGATCAATGATTCTGATATCAATGATCTGTTCATTCATCATATCGTTATTAATGAGTTATTGATCAATATCGTATTTCGGTGACGGCTCCTCTGGTTAATCATTCTGAGTTTCATCTTTCCAGTCCAGACCTTTTTGCGTAATGACCCTGACATCCCCAGGGAGGATCGAAAGGATTTCCTCATTTTTCACATTGAATACACGTGAGAGTTGTCGTGCAAAATCATTTTTTGGAATGTCCCCCGGTTCGATGATGAGATATGTATTTGAATACGCCTCAATGGTGGATACCGGGCCGCACATGATCATCTCCGTTCCTTCATACAGTACTTTTCCAATGCCCAGCCGAAGGTCCGCATGGATCCTGTTCCTTCTTCCCCGAATGATGAATGCCCCTTTTGCAATGAACTCCCCCGCAGCCGGGGTCTTCGAAACCTGGTCGGGAAGTACCCAGTATGCCTGCACTCCTCCGATCCCAGCCCTCCATGCACGTGAAAAACAGGCCGCGTAGATACACGCTTCCTTCAGCGTTTGCTCACTCATCTCCTGATTCTGGATTGATTTGATGACCAGGCTCGGAGCACCGTGGATCTCGGCATGTGCATACCGATCCCGTTCCTTGAGATATTTCTTCACCACTCTATCGTTTGTGAAGGCATCCTTCCCCCCCACGATGATATTTCCATCCGATGAAATGAACCATCGATATTTCTCGAACCAGAAGTGCTTCCTCTCGATCCTGGTCCTTTCCCGCACTTTGATATCATGCTTTTTCGTCATCTCCAGAAGAAGCCGGCTTTCTTCCAGGGCCTTTTGTGCACCGGTCATTTTCTCACGGGCACGGTTCGCCGCTTCATAATATCGTTGTGCGTTTTCATTGATCGATTTCAGGTAATCAAGCCGGATGTTTGTCGGTTCGTCCCTGAGGATCACAAATTTCTTCGCAGTCTCCACCTGGAGGACCTTTGGGTTACCGCCAAGTGCTTCTGCCATCTCGGGCCAGCCGTGTTTCTCTCCATAACCCTTGATGTCATTGAGCACTTTCTCGAATTCCGAATACCTGAGAAAGATCCTTTCAGCCCGTTCCTTGTCATCGATGATCGACTGCTCCAGTTTGAGAATTGTCTGCTCCTGCTGCTCGATGGTCCTTTGGATCCGGTTGACCTCGGCTGACGTTCTCCCTTCGCCTTCCCCCCCCGCCCCGCCATCATCCTTTCCCGACGCTACCTGGGAGAAATACTCCTCTACCGCATCATTGAAATGCGCAACCCGTTGAATTTCGTATTCATCATAGATCCTAAGGGGAAATGGCAATATATTCACTACTTTTCCCAACTTCACCTTGCCCTCATTTTCGTTCTCATTCCCATCACCATTCTCTGTTTTCATCTCATTCCCCTCCCTATTCCCTGTTTCCTTCTCCCTATTTACCCCTTTGTCTTCTACTCCATCTTCCTCCTCGTCCCCCTCATTCACTT
>CAZTGJ010000445.1:0-1757 GCA_964613025.1 uncultured Thermoplasmata archaeon
AAGCACCTGTAAGCTTAGCTGGGCACACACCGGAGCGACAACAAGTTGTCACTCCGTTCCATTACCCCCCACCCGCCCCCTCCACCGCCTCAATCACTACTCACCAACGTTCTCTTCACTCCGCGCCCGCCTCCCCATTTGTAATATGTCAACAATCAAATTCATGATAAACTGGAACCAAAAATATAATGTAAAAGATGAATGTCCCCGTTCCAAGAGGGAAAGTAAATGTCCCACGAAATGTCTGAAAGCGAGGCGGAAAAATTCGTCATTATGCTCCTCGGCGAGCATGAACATCTTACAACAAGGCAGATCGAGGAGGAAGCCTCGAAACGAAATGCCACCTGTCCAGATGCAATCATACGGTTCCTCAATAAGATGAAGCTCAAGGGCATAATCATGGGAAAGCTTTCCGTTGAGAATCGCGGTTGGATCTGGTACATTGAAAAAAAATAATCTTATCATTTCTTGGGAAAAGGGAGCCGGAACCTCACCGGCACAATTCACTGATCGTCAGTCGGATATATGTGCCAGCCAGGGAGAAGCGGCCGTCTCATCAGTGAGGGCAGACAGGTGAGAGCATGAGGGTACTTTCCAGGGAGAAGGGTTCCGGGAAGATCAAGCTCAGGGTGGAGAACATCGACGATCTCTGGCATCTGTACAATCTTATTCGAAAGGATGATCGTGTCTATTCCGTGACCCAGAGACGGGAGGAAAAGGCCACCGACAAGCTCAGAGAGAAACGGGGGGAGAAGAGAACTATCTATCTGGGGATCGTTGTGGAGAAAGTGGAATTCCATCAATTCTCGGATAGGCTCAGGGTTCACGGGATTATTCTCCATGAGCAGATGGATGCCGGATCATATCACACTCTGAATCTCAACCCCGGATCAGAGGTTGCTATCATCAAAGACAGGTGGGTAAAGCTTGACAGGCAGCGTATCACTCAGGCGGTGGAGGACGGAAAACGACCCAGCATCGTGGTCGTGTCATTGGACGAGGATGAGGGGCTGATTGCAGTATTGCGTCAGTATGGGGTGCAGGAGATCGCCAGGGTAAGATCAGGGAGGACAGGAAAGCAGTATGCCGGGAAATCAAAGAAGGAGGACTACTTCGTGGAGATCATTGATGTGGTTAAGCTCCAGGGAGAGGATCTTCCCCTTATGGTCTGCGGACCGGGATTTACCAAGGAGGAGTTCCAGAAATTCGGACGGTCATATGATCCCGAGCTTTTCAAAGGCGCGGTTAGTGCATCCACAGGATCCGATGGGATGACCGGGGTGAACGAGGTTCTCAAGAGCGGTGCCATTTCCCGATTGACCCGGGGTGTTCGGATCGAGTATGAGACAAATCTCATGGAGGAGGTTTTAAAAGAGATATCCACGACGGGGAAAGTTGCCTATGGCTATAGAGAAGTGGTGGATTCGGTGAAGAGGGGAGCGGCCGAAACGGTGATCATTACGGACCGGGTGCTGCGGGAGGAACGGAAGAATGCGGACTTTCTGCTGGCCAGATCGGAGGAGGTTGGAGCATCCGTTGTTGTGATCAGCGGAGGACATGACAGCGGAAAGCAACTGGAGTCCCTTGGAGGATACTGCGCACTGCTTCGCTTTTCACTTGTGCACTCGACATGAACAATTCAGACTCACATTTAGTCGTTCTATCAAGCTATGAAATTATTCTCTATCACCGGTTATTATCTCATAATCTGGTAAGAGTTCAGCCATGTGAAGTAAGTGCGATTTTCATTCCCTGAG
>CAZTGJ010000446.1:0-1741 GCA_964613025.1 uncultured Thermoplasmata archaeon
AAATAAGCTTTACTCAGAAAATCCATTGAATTTCCTTATAGGGGTACAAAATAAAACCGATGAGACCTGGAACGAGGAACTAAAATGAACAATGTAACACATGGAGAGATCCGGAGAATTCTCGTAGTCGAGGACGATGTGGGATTGAACAAACTATCACGGAAAAAGCTTGAGCACGAAGGATTCAAGACTATTGGCCTCACAACAGGGAAAGAGGCACTGGACATTCTGAAAGAGGATCAGGATTTCCTTTTAGTACTCGATTACATTCTTCCGGATATGACCGGGGAGGAGGTGATCAAGAATCTGATCGAGAATGATAAACCCGTTCCATTTATCATGATGTCCGGAAAGGGCAGCGAAAGGATCGCTGTGGATATGATGAAGTTGGGAGCCAAGGATTACATCGTCAAGGACACCAGTTTTCTTGAGTTCCTTCCCAGGGTGGTGAAGCAAGTGGCCGATGCCATTAACACTGAAAGGATCCTTGCAACCACGGTCCAGACCCTGAAGGAGAGCGAGGACAAATATCGTACCCTCATCGAGGATGCTCAGGATGGGATATATATCATCCAGAAGAAACGTTTCGTGTATGTGAACAGCGCTTTCTGCCGCATGTTCGGGTATCAGAAGGAAGAGTTATTGGGAATGGAAAATTTTATGGAATTGGTGGATGAGGAAAGCCATGATTATATCCGGGAACAGGCAAAAAACTGGCGGAATGAGGAGAACTTTTCAACAAAATACGAATTCATGGGGAAAACGAAAGCCGGGGGAACCCTCTATCTCGATGTGAATATCGGACAGATAATGTATGAAGGGAAAAAGGCACGGCAGGGGATACTCAGAGATATTACGGAACGGAAACTGGCAGAGGAAAAACACCAGGAGCTGGAAAAGGTAAAATCCGATTTCATGCTTCTTGTCTCCCATGAGTTAGGAACACCTCTCATGGTGATCGAACTGTTTCTTGAAAGCCTCATGACCTACGGTGATGATCTGTCAAAGGAGGAAAAGGACAATTCATTTGAGAAGATCCAATTGAATATGGACAGGATCAAGAAACTGAAACAGTTCATGTCAAATATGATGATCCTGGAACAGGGAAAGTTCCAACCCAATAAAGAGCCGCTTTTCCTGCAGCATATTGCTTATCAGGCGATGGAAGAACTGAAACCTCTTGCCGATAAAAAGGAGATAGAACTGATATTCGATCTTCAGGAATTCGATATCGTTCTTGCAGATATCGAAAGGATACACGATGTCCTGTCAACCCTTATAGACAATGCAATACGATATACTCCCGTGGGGGGGAGGATCGAAATCAGCGGACGGCAGGACGATGGTTCAACGGAGATCATGATTAAGGATAACGGTATTGGTATTGCTTCCTGGGAGCAAGAGAGGATCTTCGAACGATTCTACCAGATCGAGGATATCCTGCAGCATAAGGACGGTTTCGGTCTCGGCCTCTCGATTGCCAAAGGGATCATCCAGTCTCATGGGGGTGAGATGTGGGTTGAATCCCAACCGCGTAAGGGGAGTACTTTCCACTTCACGTTGCCAAAAAAGGATCCTGAGACCGATAACTGATGGCAATTATCCGATGACGCAAAACATCCTCCCCCAGCCCCCCTATCGGTCTCTTTTTCCCTCCCCCTATCCCATTATTTCAAATCATCATTATTCCCTTCACCCTTCTCCATATTCTCCTACCCCGCTTCCTCACCCCCCCCTCTCC
>CAZTGJ010000447.1:0-1736 GCA_964613025.1 uncultured Thermoplasmata archaeon
GAAACGGACCTTCGGATCCGATGGCCGGACGAGCAACCACAATCCAAGGAACCCTCGCTGTTCTGGAAGTGGTACGGTGAAACGTATGGTATCCCGGAGGGGTGGTAGCCTGAACCTAATCAACAGCGTCAGATCCGACTACTTTGACCAGATTGTCGCTGGTTGCACACCCATTGAGGTGCGACAGTTCGATACTATCACGTTGAAAGACGACCTCGGGAGGAGCATCACCCTGAACGTGAAAGGGGTGGAACAGTGCGTGCCGAACGAGGACGGAGCGGTGGAGGAAACCCTGCACTCCGACGAACCCCGGAAGGACGATCTTCCCATCTTCAAGATCAAGCTCGGGCGGGTTATCCGGGAGACGAAAATGATCAAGGTCTGCCTTCTCAGGGAACAGGCCCTTGATTTAACGGAGTGGGAGGAAATTCTGAGAACGAGCCTGTGCCCAAGGATATGCTCCGGCTGTCGTCATCTTTTTGTCAATGAGGTTGACGTGGGGGAGGTGACAGCATGAACCGGACGAAAATCGACTGGACCGATTACTCCTGGAACCCCATCACAGGATGCCTCCGTGGATGCCGTTACTGCTACGCCAGGAGAATGTCGCACCGGCTTCGTGGCACGTGCGGATACCCGATGGTGGATCCCTTCAGGCCGATCATCCACTTTGAGCGCTTGTTCGACCCACACTTCCTCACCACCCCGTCGAAGATCTTCACGGTCAGCATGGGCGATCTGTTCGGGCCTGGCGTCGAACCATGGTGGGTCTCTGAAATATTCTATCGTATGGTCGAGTCGAGACGGCACACCTACCAGGTTCTCACCAAATTTCCCGAGAATATCCTGGACATGGTCTCGGAGATCATTCCGCCGAACGTCTGGCTTGGCACCACGATCACGAACCAGAAAGATGAAGCACGCCTTGAGGCCATCACCAATGACGAGCTGAAATATCGGGGGGCTCCGATTGTCTGGGCTTCGTTCGAGCCACTCCATGGCGAGTTTGTCAACTGCCTCAAGGGTCTGGACTGGATCGTTGTTGGGGCGGAGACCGGCACGGGGAAGGATCGAATCAAACCGGACCCCGCGTGGATCCAGATGATCATCGATGAGGCTGATGTCCACAGGATCCCCGTCTTCATGAAGAACAACCTCAAACCCTACTGGGCCGGGGAGCTCCGGCAGGAATTCCCGGGGGGTAGTGTATGATGACCGATACCTATGTGATCGACATCGAAACAACGGGCCTGGACATCTTCGAGGATGAGATTCTGGAGATTGGTATTGTCAGGATTGACAAAGGCTTGAACATCTGCGGGAAGTTCAGCTCACTGGTATGGCCCGGAGAAGCGGTGTTCGCGCGCCCTGAGACAAAAAGGGCTCTGGCGCTCCAGAAACGAGAGGTAAGCGATTTCATCCATGCACCATTACCCGGGGAGGTCGCCAGGGCAGCCCTGGCATTCATCGGGGATTGGAAAAACACGCAGATCACATCGTACAATGTCCAGTTCGAGCGGGGATTCCTGCGGAGGAAACCCTGGGAACGCATTGGAAAGGGATACCCGTGGCCAGGCTGCATCATGGACCAGTGCTCAGAGATAATGGGACGGGAGGGGTCACCATGCTGTCCGTGGAACGAATACCGGAAAGCCTACAAATGGCCGCGTCTGACAGAGGCTGCCCTGTTCTTTGGCGTTCGGTATGACTCCCAAGTAGGGCATACAGCACTCCAC
>CAZTGJ010000448.1:0-1701 GCA_964613025.1 uncultured Thermoplasmata archaeon
GGCTACCCCTCCCTTTTCCGAATTATTTCATACTTTATGTACTATGAAAAATCCATCGATGATAATAGAGGAATATTGCTCTCCCTCATACTAGAAACTGAGCGGACAAGGAAATCCATGTGGGTCCATCAGAAAACTCGCTGAGCGCGATGTGAGAGGGTTTAGAATTGATGTATGGGTTCATGCTATAATCCGAACTGCGGCATTGCTGCCAAGTATGCTTCTCTGAGATTCTCAAGTGAAATGTGATTATAGACATCTACTGCATCTGATCGTGCATCGCCTCGCAATTCCTGGACATACTCTCGTCTCATTCCGTTTTCCAGCAGGTAGGTGGTGAAGCAATGTCTGAAGTTGTGGGGTCCAAAGTGATCACTATTCTCCTTTGAACCTTCATCATAGATTCCAAATCGTTTTGAATTTGCCACGACAGCACAATAGGCACCATAGCCTCCAAGTCGCTTCCCATGGCTTCCCACGAAGAGTGCATCACATTCAGGGTTCACATAGAGGCTCTTTCGAACATGGAGCCATTGTTTGAGGACCCGTGCACATTCATTATCAAATAATACTATCAGATTTGATCTCTTTTTCTTTTCCTTCAATCGAACTGAATTTGTGCTCCAATCGATATCAGACATGTCGATACTAATCATTTCATGTCTCCGGACACCTGTTTTCATCAAGAACATGCAGATGGCTCTATCTCTTATGTTGAGAATCGAGTTCAGGAAATCGGACATTTCCTTCACTGATATCACCTTCCGGCGTTTATTCTTCCCCTCATCCTTCTTGTACTGGTGGAGATATCGCTTTCTGATGACTGGTACAAGATTTGCTGTGATTCGCTCTTGATAGAGAAGAAATTCATAAAACGAATTGAGGCCAGAAAAATAATTATTCAATGAATTCGCCTTGTTCTTCCGTTCATACCGAAGGTACGAAACAAACTCTACCAAATCCTCTTTCGCTATGTTTTCGTACACCTTTCCTCGTTTCTGGAGGAACTCCCCCAAAGCTCTTACCTTCGATACATATCGTGTAATGACAGATTCAGTAAAATTTCGAATCCGGCAATCATTTGCATAATCCTCCAATAGCCGCTCATAGTTTTCATTCATAGTAACCACTTCCATCCTTTCAGATCCTGTTGAATTAATCCATATCCAATAAGTATCGTTATTTGATTGTTTATCGCTTTCATAGACTCCATCTCTGTGGGTTTGATTCCAAGAGCTGGAAGCAATTCATTGAAAGTAATTCGTTTTCTCTGGTTCAAGAGGGTGATTAACTCGCGACCGAATTGACGTTTCCCCTGGTGAACAGGATCTAACCACGGTTGATTCCTCAAATTCTTGTTCTCTTGATCAAGGGCTTCATACACCTTTGTTTTCAATTCCAATTCCTTTCTGAGAGCTCCATTTTCTCGTTCGAGCTTCTGATTCCGACCAATGATATCACGTCTTGTGTATCGTTCCCCATCCCCATGCTCCTTGAGGGTTTCTTCAACACGTTCAATGATGAACCGTGAAAGCGACATCTTATGCTCGGCTGCTACTTTTTGCCATTCTTTAAGCATGAACTTTTCCGGTAAGTACACATTCACGGTTCGCTCTTTGATCGTTTCACTTTTCCGCGGTCTCCCCGGAGATCGCTTTTTTTGTACCCCTATAAGGAAATTCAATGGATTTTCTGAGTAAA
>CAZTGJ010000449.1:0-1696 GCA_964613025.1 uncultured Thermoplasmata archaeon
TGGCCAAGGGACCAATAAAATGCCTTATTCAAGCCTCAATGGCGGTAATACGTTCGGAACTACTGTCATCACCAAAAAGGATAAATAACACACCGGGGGTAGAAAAATCAAGAATGGAGTGGCCATTCATGAGGCATTCAGTTACCTTCAGCAGCGACCGGCAACAACGAGGATCATCTGCACAGCGATCCCTCATATCAGTAACCATTATCATTATCCTCTCATTAACAGCCGTTTTTTCCTTTATCCTTCTTCCAGCACCCCGGGCTTCTGCTGTGGATCCGATACATGAGTATAAATTCCACAACCATGAGGATCTCACGTTCGACCTCTATCAGTGGCAATCAGATTACCCGGAGATCATGGAGCTGAGCACCATCGGCACCTCCTATCTTGGACACGAGCTTTGGAACGTCCACCTCACAAATTTCCAGGAGAACAGACACAGGGAGCTTCCCGAGATCTACCTTGACGGCGGTCACCACGGGAACGAGTACTGTGGTTCGGAAATCACTATTCTGGTCCTCCAGTATCTTCTTGAGAATTACGGCTCCGATCCGGATGCCACCTACATTCTCGACAACGCTCATATCTACATCACCCCTATGATCAATCCCGATGGAATCGATATGGACACAAGAATGAACTCCAGACAAGTTGACCTGAACAGGAACTACCCTTACGAGTGGACCAATGCCGCAACTCATGGATCCGGGCCGGCCTCCGAGATCGAAGTCTCCTCGAATATCGCTTTCATGGATAAACACGAGTTTGATCTCTATCTTACCGGACACACCGGGATTGTCTATCTCATCTATCCATGGGGGTACACAACCGATCCCAGTCCTGACCACAACTTCTATCTCAAGATCGAGGAAGAGGTAGAATCCCAATGGGACATTCCCACAGGACAGTCCTCAGTGGCACTCTATGTGGCGTATGGCACATCAAAAGATTACGGGTATGCCGGAAACTTCGCCCCCACTTGGACATTCGAGGTGGATGATGAGCAGTTCGTTCCTGTTTCCGGAGAAGCGATTTCTCAGAGACTGCAGCCAATATTCGAGTGCTACATATACCTGATGAAAGAGTCAATCAGTGGGAAGTGGTGGCCCAATCCCCAGGTGCAGGACATGACCATCAGGAACGAGGATAGTGATGGGTTCCAGGCGGTCTTCAATATCAACAATTCCGGATATCTCGATGTGGTGAATGGAACAGCCACCCTGGATGTCGGCGGCAAGACGATGACATCATTATTCTCGGTGGGCCAGTTCAACGAGACCAATCTCACCTTCAATGTCACCGGGGATTTCACGGGGAAGCATGACGTACTGCTCCGGCTGGACTACACCAGGCTGACATTGAACACATCACAACCAAGGACAACAACCTACCAAACGACCATAGCAATAGGGGAGGAAAGTGTGAGCGCAGGAGTAATGGGCGGGGGAATTGCATTGATCGTTCTCCTGGGGATCTTCATCGTGGTCTTTGTCCGACGGGGGAAGGCAGGGGACCCGGAGGATGAGGATATCTGGTAACTTTGACATTTGTTGATTTTTATTAAACACTCGAACCCTATCTCCAACATATATTCCCGGGGTGGGGGGGGAGGAGGGGGGATCGGGAAATAAACGGTGTAAGCAGTTTGTTTCAAAATGCTGTTTTTCTGGAAGTATTGCGAACATTGCAC
>CAZTGJ010000450.1:0-1693 GCA_964613025.1 uncultured Thermoplasmata archaeon
CATCACTCAGGGAATGAAAATCGCACTTACTTCACATGGCTGAACTCTTACCAATGCTAAAAACATTTAATAATAGCATCTCTCGGATATGATGTTTGTCCAGAAGAAAATTATTCGGTACACCCGCACGTATTGGATGATTCTCCACTGGCACGTGATGGTGCTCGGGTATTACCCGATATTGTGTTTTTTCATCGCTCTTCTCACTCGTTGAGGATGAGCGCCGATCCTTTGGGCAATCTGGGGAGGTGTTCTTAAACCGTCATTCATGGCCTCTCGGATCTGGTCGACAAACGGTTTTTGGTGGGGGAGGGATGATGAATAATAAAGATCATCAACTCTTTTTACCAGTCGGTGTTCCTTCAATCTTTCCAGATGGTATTGCACTAACCGGTGGTGGTCGTAATTTAGAGATCGTTGTATCTCATTTTGCGTTATTCCTTTGCCATGCTCACATACCACAGTATAGATTTCCTTGCGGTATTTATTTTGTAATATCCCCTCTTTTTTCAATAGTGAGTATCCAGGCAGGAGGTAAGAATAACGGAGTTTGATCGCCCACACCAGGATAATTCCAATGATTGATACTGTGAGAACGCCAAGGAAGACATTGGGACGATCGATAAAAGGGTCTGGTGATGGGGGGGGTGGGGGATGATTGATCGTTGTTTTGAACCCACCGGATAGTTCTATTCGTGGTTCCGGATCTGTTGGTGCCTTTTCATATGCTGTAAAATTGGTAAATAATGCATCGATTTCCGGGCACTCTGTATTCACATAGATATGAACGAAATCCCAATCACCCGGATTCAGATGAAATTCATCGTTATTCACATCGAATGTCGAATCGGACTGCTCAATATCGAAAGAAATATCAATACCCAGAGGTTGGTCATCGTTTGTAACTCTCACAAAGTAATATGCTTGATCTCCTTCTTCTACTGTTTTACTTTCAGATTGCAGATAACTACATCCCTCAGATTGATGGGGCAGGAGAAAAATTACCAATAAAAATAAAACAAGGAATGTGAATGACTTCATGATTATCCACTACTGTTATCATGTACTGTTGCGGTTATCGGACCAGCGGTACCGTAGTTAATTTTTGAGTACTCACCATTAACTTTTTCAAATAACTCCCAGTCGGTTGAGACATCGAATTCATATTCCGGAAGACTTAAATCCGGTACATTTACATCGACATCTGGTTGCAATGGCATGGGTGGAAGGGGTGATTGATATTCATGAGTAACCTGATCTCCGAACACGTCAATTCCATGTCCGACAGCATGGGCAACACACATAATCTTTCGTTCTCTAGAGGTTGAAGTATCACTCCAAGTATTCGTGTTCCAAAATCTGACATCCCGTTCATTTTGGGTTACATCAGTATCAACATACTGTAAGGATTTCGATACGGAACTCTCAACTTGTCCGGCAGTATTTGCAGTGTGTGTACTCTCTATAACTTCTGTTTCATCTACTCGTGGCATAATTCGATCACCACAGTATGAGAGATGTTCACACTATTTTAATCTTTCCGATTCGCTCCCCACCTTTCCCCGTATTACCGCCATTGAGGCTTGAATAAGGCATTTTATTGGTCCCTTGGCCACATTTTTATGTTTCTATCACAAACTAGCCTGTAGGGATTTGCAATAATCAAATCCCCTCATTTATCTCCACTGGAAAA
>CAZTGJ010000451.1:0-1680 GCA_964613025.1 uncultured Thermoplasmata archaeon
TAACTGGGGATAATGAATATTAACATTTATCAGGGGTGCGAAACATGAAATAAAACTGAACTGGAATGGAAATGGGGTAAAATGACAGAGAGCGATGAAAGGAAAGGGATTTGAGAATAATTGTGGTGGGGGATGGTGAAATGAAATGACAGCGTGGAGGAGAATGGAGGCGGGGGGTTGGGTTGGGGAGAGGCGAAACGAGCTGTATCCCTGAAAGTCTATGTATTCCCCTAATCCTTGTTCTTCCAGCCGATCCCTTTGTAGGTTACTCCTGCCTCAATGAGTGTATCCGGGTCGTAGGATCTCCTGCCGTCTATGACCAGTCCCTTCTTCATCAGGCTTTTGAACTTGGCCGGATCGATATCCTTGATCTCCTTCCAGTCCGACTGGACCACTGCGAAATCCGCTCCCTCAAGGGCTTCGTCGATGGAATTCATGTACCCGATCGGAAGATCGGTGAGGGGTTTGAACTTGTAGTATGCTTTGGGATCGTATGCCTTCACCGTTGCCCCCTCCTCGTAGAGCTTTTTGATGATGGGCAGTGCTCGTGTCGCCCGGGTGTCGTCGGTGTCGGGCTTGAATGAAAGTCCCAGGAATGCGATCTGCTTCCCATCGAGGTCCCCAACGGTGTCCCTGATGAGTTTCACAAGATGCATGGGCTGGAGATCGTTCGTGTACAGGACAGAGTCCATGAGCGGGGTTTCCACGCCGATCTGCTTGGCAAGGGCGACGATGGCATTGACATCCTTGGGGAAGCATGATCCTCCGAAACCGCACCCTGCGTTCAGGAACATGGGGTTGATCCTGAAGTCCAGTCCGACTCCTTTCATGACCTCGTACACGTCGATATTGAATCGCTCGCAGATCCGTGAGAATTCGTTCGCAAAGGTGATCTTGGTAGCCAGCAGTGAATTTGCCGCATACTTGATGAGCTCCGCAGCCTTGATCTCCACGTGAAGGATCGGGACCGGATCATCGGTGTCGGTCTTGTAGTTCCGGTAGATGTGGTGGATGATCTCTCCTGCTTTCTTATTGTGCTCTCCGATGACGATCCGATCGGGGTTCAGGGAGTCGTGGACTGCCTGCCCCTGTCTCAGGAACTCCGGATTCATGACAAGGCCGAAATCCACCCCCGCCTTCTTCCCGGAGTACTTCTCCACAATGGGCAGTACAAGATTCTCTGTCGTTCCGGGAACCACTGTGCTCTTGGTGGATACCACGTGATAGCCTTCCTTATCCTTGATGGCGATCCCGATCTCCTTTGCAACGGCTTCCACCATGCTGAGATCAGCCGACCCATCAGGAAGGGAGGGTGTCCCCACACAGATGAATGTCACATCCGACTGTTTTATCGCTTCGATGTTGTCAAGAGTGGCTGAAAGCATTCCCCGGTCCACCTCGTTTTTCACGAGATCGCTCAGTTCTGGCTCATAAAACGGTGACAGCCCTTTGTTCAATCCTTCTACCTTCGAAGGTGTGGTAGCGGTTACAATGGTCTTGAATCCATGTTTGGCGTATCCCATTCCGCTGGCAAGGCCTACATAGCCCATTCCGAGTACAGAGATCCTGATATCTTCCATGGTATCACTGCGAGGGTCGAATTGGTGAAGGGATAAAAAGTTTTCTTCTTTGTACCCCTATAAGGAAATTCAATGGATTTTCTGAGTAAAGCTTATTTAT
>CAZTGJ010000452.1:0-1660 GCA_964613025.1 uncultured Thermoplasmata archaeon
TATGGAGTTTTAGAGTTACAAAAATAGGTCATTTTAGCTGTTACATGACACATAATTTCTCCTCAAATCCTAAATTTGCACCTGTTGTTGATTTCCCTATGACCATGGTTTTACCTTCGTTTTGTGCCCTTCAATCCCTGCAAGATCGATGATAGTATTCGTTCTCCCATCCTACAGTATTCCTCGTGTTCACCATGGCAAGCATAAATTACATAATAAATATTCCTATTCAATTGTATTGTAATTAATGAAAAATTTGAGGAGTAGGTGACTGTGTTTTCACCCGAAAGGAAGATCCGTTGGAGAAGTGGGGGGAAGAGGGGGAGGGTGGATCGAACAGCATGAGAGAGATCATAAGACCAAATTGAACATGCCATACCTGAAATCTACAATCCGAACATCAATTCCCATCATAAAATAATCCGCGAAATCCGCCTAATCTGAGTCATCCGCGTGCTATCGTAGTCCATTCGTGATGATCCCTATTTGATTTTCCTTTTCGAGAACTGGTTCGAAATATTGGATACATTCACCCACTCGGCGGTATCCCGTGAGAGCTTTCGTGCATCCCCTTCCAGTGTCCCTCCGATGATGGCTGAGATGACCATGTAGATACAGCTCTTGCTGAGGGAGGTTCCCGGGTCGTAGAATGACCCTTCCACACCGGACGGATCCATACCGAAATCGATGAGCACCACTGCGATGTTATTCGAGATGAACCCTGCAGAAGGGATGTAGAGGTCGTAGAAATGATAGATGATATGGTAATATACAAGAATGTCCATGAGACCGAGAACGATGAATGGCACCATGGCAGCCATCATTCCCTTCCACACCGATCCTGCCTTCCTCCCCCCGATATATCCTGCAATGAACGGTGCAAAGAATTTGCTGTCCGGGAGGAAGAGGAGGATGAAGAACACTGCCAGCATCCAGTAACTGGCAATGAAGATCTTTGTCTTGTAGATATCCCCGAGCATCTGTTTCCGCTCACCCGGGTCAAGCATTTTAGACAGATTCTCCCGGAGCTCCTCGGGAAGCAGGTGATAAAGATCGTGATGATACCCCTTCTTTTCCTTGAGGACCTCCTCCATGGATGGGTCCTCCACATGCATGAAGCCCTGGTCCTCGAGATACTGTGTCACATTATCAACATGGTGATGTGATGGATCGGTGGAATGGTGAGTGCTTGAAATCACTCCGTCCGTATTATCGAAGGGGGTGTTCTCGTCGTTTGGGGGAAGGCTTCTTTTCCGAATTCCTTCCTGGGAGTCCATTCCATTTTCACTAGAGGGATTCATTGACCCGTCGGTTTGTTCCTGCCCGGTCTGCTTATGATTATCAGCGTAGACACGCCATTGGGTCTTTTTCCCCCCCTTTCTCAGCTTCCATACATGTCCTTTTTCCTTCGGGATGTTGAAAGCTTCCTCAGCAGTTATCCTGTTTGACCTTGGCTTTATGGTTGTGTGCAGGTGACCATAGGGGTTTGATTCCTCCCTGGCTTCGGGGTAATGATCCTGGGGAATGGGTGTTCCCAATTCTTCCGTACCGCTGGGAGTGGGTTCTGGGAACTGAGTAAATTGTGAGGTTGGCGTGGTGAAGTGGGGAGGGTAAGATGGGGAGGGAGAGGAGACAGAATATGTGTGAGAAAAAGGATGGG
>CAZTGJ010000453.1:0-1638 GCA_964613025.1 uncultured Thermoplasmata archaeon
CATAAAATATGGGAGAACCAAGAGCGCAATTAATCTTTACTGTCAAAGTTGGGTTAATAGTAAGGTGATGAGGGTGGAGGAATAGTGCTAATAGGAAAGCGATGTGGGTAGTAGGGATAACTGTGATTGCTATATGTAATCAGTTACAGAAAGTTGTTATACCCATCGTAAATTGGCCCATGGGTGGGACCCCTGTATTTCGTCTGGAGATGGAAAGGGATGACTGAACAAATAATGCGAGGGATAAAAAGGAGAATAATTCCTCCCCCCACCTTTCTTCCCCCCTGTATGAAACGAAAATGGTTGGTATCGTAGGAAAACAGTAACACTCAATGAAAATCTACTGATTTTTTTCCTGGAAATCGATGAGGTGATCGGTCAGGGCTTTCACACCGTCCAAAGACATGGCATTATAGATGGAAGCTCTCATTCCACCAACACTACGATGACCCTTCAAGCCAAGCAAATCAAGCTTGAGACCTTCAGCAACACACTGTGATTCCAGTTCAGGAGTTGGAAGATTGAATGTGACATTCATGAGAGAACGGGAATCTTTGCGAGCATGACCCCGGTAAAATCCACCCGAGTTGTCAATGGTATCATAGAGTAGCTGTGCCTTTTCGCGATTGATCCTCTCAATTGCAGAAACCCCACCAATACTCTTGAGATGATCAAGAGCAAGCTTGGACATATAGATCGGGAAGACCGGTGGAGTATTGAACAGAGAATTCTTTTCTGCATGGGTCTTCCATTTGATCATTGTGGGGGTATTATTAGGAGCTTTCTCTATGAGATCCTCACGGACAATGACAAGGGTAACTCCTGCAGGTCCGAGATTCTTCTGCGCTCCGGCATAGATCACATCGAACTTTTTCATATTGATAACTTTATTCATAAGATTCGACGACATGTCACAAACTAAAGGAACGTCCTCGGGAGTATCTGGCCATTCATGCCATTCCGTCCCATTAATGGTGTTGTTCCCGGTGATATGAGCATAAGCGGCATCTTCACTAAAAGATACGTTCTTTGGTATATAGGAAAATCCATCTTCTTCGGAACTAGCAACCACATTCACGTCAGAAAATAGCTTTGCCTCTTTAATAGCTTTCTTTGACCAGGTTCCTGTATGCACAAACTCGATTGTTTTTCCTGGAATTCCTATATTCATAGGAACCACGTAGAACTGACTTGATGCTCCACCACCTAACCACAATACTTTGTAGTTATCAGGTATTCCCATGAGTTCTTTCACAAGATCACATGCTTCATTATGCATCTGATCATATTGTTTAGATCTATGGGATATTTCCATAACTGAGACTCCAGTATCCTGGAAATTTAGCAATTCTTCCTGGGCTCTCTGCAATGCTGGAAGGGGCAGAGTTGCCGGACCTGCGAAAAAGTTGTATGCTCGATTTACCATTTGAATCACCACTCCAATTGATTTATTTATTCGACTATAGATTTATTTTTTTGTTTAGTTTAATTGATTATGTTATTTTATCATAATTAACAACACTATTTTTTTATATCATAGGATTTTGATTATTTCCTTTTTAATAGCATTTTTCGTTATTTACTGTAGGTTGTAGAAGCACTGCAAGATTACAATTGGTGGAACACTGGGGTGATATG
>CAZTGJ010000454.1:0-1595 GCA_964613025.1 uncultured Thermoplasmata archaeon
CAAGGACCCAGTTGTCCCCATCCAGTGATCGGTAAACCCTTTCATTCCACCTTCCTGCGGTGTACAGGTGGCCATTGAATTTAGTGAGAACGAAAACCGTACCGAATGGGAGGTCCTCAGTTGCGATCTCGATGTTTGGTTCCTCAATTATTATCCCGGTATTATTCTCAGGTGGAATGAACATTGCTATCTTGTGGATGATTGCGTCATGACTCATCCAGTTCCCCGAACCACCGCCAATGTAGAGTGTATCATTGAATACAGCATCACGGAGGAGAGTATGTTCAGTTTCAGGATCACCCTCATAGAGGAGGACGAATTCACCCTCATGGTAATATCGTATCTGGGTACCAACTGAATAAGCTGATTTCCCGCAGATATAGAGATAGAGTCGATCCTCGTAGACACACAAACGGGCGGCATTCATACGCTCTTCAGCGGAATACCACACCTCTTCGAATTCTCCACCATCACTGCTTTTCAGAACCCGAATATATTTATCCTCTCCGTCATGGTTCAGGGTAAGATACAATTCATCATTGTAGACACAGAGACCGTAAGCTCCTTCATCCCCATACTCCAGGCTTTGGTTCCACTTCGCCATCATTTCGAACTGTTCCCCATCAGAGGTTCTGAACAATGTTCCACCGCAGTACAATCCGCTCATGGTGAAATACATTGCATCGTTGAATATCCTGAACTCCTGGAATCTGGTTCCCTCGTTTGTGGTGAAAATGCGTTCCCAGTCCTCTCCCTCCCCTGACCGATAGAGACATCCTGTGGTATTTTCTCCGATGTATGTTTCCACTCCCATATATAGCGTGTTGTTGTATATTCCCAATGCCGGTCGTTCTGTTGTGGTATTCTCGATCTCGTAGATCCGATTGAGAGAAACACCGTCAGATGATCTCCACAGCACTGTCGTTCGTCTGTCCCCACTTCCCTCACAACTGATAAGATATAATGAATTGTTGAATGTGATTCCATTTTGCCAGGCATAGGTGGTTGCGTTGGGGAATGCAAGGACCCAGTTGTCCCCATCCATCGATCGATAAACCCTTTCATTCCATCTTCCTGCGGTGTACAGGTGACCATTGAATTCAGTGAGAACGAAAACCGTTCCGAATGGGAGGTCTTCTGTTGCGATCTTGATGTTCGGTTTAATGACTATCTCATCTGTGATTCGGTACAATACCGCGTCCCCATTCCCCCATTTCCCGGATCCACCTCCGATGAATAATGACCCATTGAAAATAGCTCTCCCGTGAAATTGGTGCTCGGTTTGATCATCCCCATCGTGAATCTTTGTGAACCTTTCATCATCCCCATCACTTTCGGAATCATCAAGAACCCGGATCTCCCCTCCGAGATCCCGCGAGGAAATTCCCGACATTGTGAGAAATAATCTGTCATGGTATACAACGAACTCTCCATAGTTCAGGTGATCTTCCTTTCCATGCCAAATCCCCGTGAAATTCATACCATCAGGACTTTTCAGAACTTCTACCCATGTAGTATCTCTGTTCCCATTGTGTGAGATGCATGTGTCTTCGGTTAAGGAATGATCAACCATATTTGAGCTATTGATTTCCCAT
>CAZTGJ010000455.1:0-1591 GCA_964613025.1 uncultured Thermoplasmata archaeon
AATAAGCTTTACTCAGAAAATCCATTGAATTTCCTTATAGGGGTACAAAAAAAAATGAACACTGACCCGGAAAAATTAAATAACTCTTCCAATCTGAAAAATCAAACTGTGGACGATCACCAATCAACGAGAAGCAGCAGGGATGAACATGGATCAGCAGGAACAAGCAGGGCAGAAGGTAGGATCAGGATTGTCATCGGACCGTACATGGGAAGCAGGGTCCCTCTTCAGAAAGGGAAGGAAATACCACACCAATGGGAACTACCAGGAAGCACTGCGGCATTACGTCAAGGCGGTGAAGCTCGACCTGGACAATGTGGAGATCTGGGTGAATATCGGGATGCTCTATTCCGCCCTTCGGAAATACGAGGATGCGCTCAGAGCCTATTACATGGTGGGGAGACTCGACCCCTCATTCTACGAGGGAAGGGAGAAGGTGGCAGGGGAATACGAGGAGAAGGTGCTCCGAACCCTCAGCCATCGGGTGAGTCCTCATCGCTACACGGTCCTGCTCAGGGATTTCGAGGAGATGCTGGGGATTCAGGACAAGGCACTGCCCATTATTCCCCACTACACAAGTGAACCCAGCGATCGGATGACTCCCGGGAAGGTTGAAGAGGAAGTACCCGAAACTCCCCAGGAGGCCAATGACAGGATCGCCATGGAGTTCGGCAGGATCAAGAACCTGGATGAACCCTGGAGCAACCATTTCGATGAGGTCATCGGGTACTACAAGAATATCTTCCACACCATCGAACAGCGTCCCGAGATCCCGTATTACTACCAGCTTCAGGAACATGAGGACTGGGTCAGGTCCGTGAAGCACGATATCGATCACAGTCTCGATCTCTATGATGAGCATCTTCCCCACTTCGAGAAGGACACGAAACGACAGCTTATCTCGGATATCGCCCAGAACCTTGCCCGCATCCTTGACTTCGAGCGGGCCATCCAGGTATGTAGCCGGAGTTTCGAGATCGACCCCGATTTCACACAGACCCGGATGATCCATGCTCACTGCAATTCTTACATCGGCAGGTTCGGGGAAGCATTGGAACAGTACGAGAATGCACTGAACACCTCGGACTCCATGGATGTCCGGTGTGAGATCCTGGAACTGAAAGGTGTTGTGCACTTCCGCCTTGGGGAGATGAAGAAAGCGGTGGACTGCTTCAAGACCGCACTTCGCATTTCCCGGAAATTGACACAGTCAGGAAAGGTACGTGATGGAAGGGCGTGCTACGAACGCTCCATGAGCAATGTGGAGAACCTGGCGTTCATGAGCGAGATACTCTATCTGAAGGGGAGGGCCCATTTACTGGAGGAAGAAAAGGCGCAGGCGGAACAGTGCTTTCAGCAGGCGAAGCAGATCGCCCATTCGGCATCGTAGAAGAGGATGACAACGCAAAAGATCCGGGATCTCAATCATGGCGCGTCTTAGAATGAACCACCAGTCAATGTGTGTACGTCAAGTGCTAATTCATATAAACCAAGTTTCAATTTGTAGAAACCAAGTTTCAATTTTGTACCAAATACTTTACAAGAAAGTCGCCTTCGGCGACAACTTCTCTCTTTCAAGGGTCTAATTCAA
>CAZTGJ010000456.1:0-1574 GCA_964613025.1 uncultured Thermoplasmata archaeon
TTCTGTGGATGGAAGGGTGTGCTCAAACTTGCAAATTTATTTCTCAGGCAGGCTCATTACCATGGCTTAATGGATTTAAAGTCCCGTTCAATTGGGATAAGGTTATCCAATCAATATTTTCCCATTCAACATCCTGACCATTGGTCCAGCGTGCCCCATGAATGGAACCTGTATTGTTGTATGATGAACTATCATATGCAAAGTCCCCGGACCCATCATGGAAATGCCACCATGCAACGGTACCATTTCGGTCAGAATAGCACCCTTGGCCCATGAAATCCTCCAATGCTTCTTCGTGTGTGAGAACTCGATCAAACATTCTCACGTCTTCAATGGATCCTTTGAACCAATTAGCCTCAACACCTCCTATCGTTAGATGTGCATCAGACGACACGTTCTTACTAGACCGTAGAGATCCATCGACAGGGTCACCTCCATCAATGATGAATGTTGCATATGATTGTGAACCAACCACTGTTATTATTGCCACTATATGATGCCAATCGCCATTCCGGAGGTTCCCCACCGGTACATTAACTTCAACCTTAGCGTTTACATACATTATTTCGAATTCAAGATTACTTTGATAAATAAAGATCCGGTAGCCCGTCCGTGGCTGGGGTGTGCACTTATCGATGATCCATTCGTTCCCTGAGCCCGTTCCTTTCATCCAAAATTCTATACTAAAATTCTCATTTCCGAAATCGATACAATTTTTATCCTCGATAAGAACATTATCGTTGTAGCCATCAAAACGTAATGCGTTCGATGATGTTCCGAGGGATGTATAATAATCCAAATCATCCAGTCCCCGGTTCTCGATAACAACATTCACTGAGCTGTTTTCCCCCTGAGGTATCGATATATTCATCCACTCTGGGATGATGGCAATATCAGGATCAGCATACGCAGAATAATTCGTAGTAAAAATGTTATTGAAAATAAGGTATTCTCCCTCGATATGTCTTAACGAGATGTTTATAAAATATTCGCCTGCGATCGGAGGCGTCCAACTTGATAATGGATTTACTGAATTTTCTGAGTTCAATTTTGAAAAAGTCATGTTGGAAACTAGCTCTCCATTAATCGAAATGTTCAATAAAATCTCTGTTTCATTATTGGTCCCCCGATTCAGGACAGTAACATTCATTTCTAAGGGAACTCCTGCTTCTCCTTCTTCGGGAAAAGGGAATACGCTGAGCGCAAGATCATGCTCAGGGGCAATGACACTCAAATTTACCGGCAGTCGAATCATTTTGGTGTCATTATCTTCAAAGGAAAAAGTTACGTCGCCACGATAATCTCCTAAGTCCATTTGTCGAGTAGAAAGATGAAAAGCTACTAGAGAATTATTTCCGGATCCAATACTCCCGCTCTCTGGTTTCACTGAAAGCCATGAAATCTCTAGATCACTGCGGTGTTCGAGACTAATATCATCCCACCAAACGAGTGATTCATGAAAATTGAATAGATGAATTCTTGTTAATGCTGAAATTCCGGTGTCCCGAAACTCCAATCCCTGTCGTATCAATTCTCCATCTACATAGTAATCGTATGTTTTTGATGCCCAATTA
>CAZTGJ010000457.1:0-1569 GCA_964613025.1 uncultured Thermoplasmata archaeon
AAATAAGCTTTACTCAGAAAATCCATTGAATTTCCTTATAGGGGTACGAAAAAAAATTTAATGTCGCTGGGCTACAATAGTAAATGCGACGAAAATAATAACGACGTAAGCAAAGACGCTGACGACGAAAACTATGACTACGATATCTACGACGACGACTTCGATTGCGATGATGACGACGAAACGATCCAGGGGGGGTGCGGGGGGCAAGAGGCAGGGGGTGTTTTTGACGCTCCTGATGTATCCACAATTACCGGTTCTTATGAAAGATCAGCGGCGAATTCTTCTGAAGCAAGCTACGATACCCAGTCCGAGAATGATCGGAACAACACCAATCGCAGTGATGAATCCCGTTTCATCCTTTTCCTTCTCTTCAACCTCATATTGGGTGAAAACAATGTCTGAATACTGTGTCCCATCGTATGCACGGATCTCGACAACATAATCCCCCGGATCCATCTCACTGGGGGTGAGTAATATGACCCAGGCTTCGGTACCTGTGGCAGCTATCCAGGTTCCATAAGATCCTATCCGATACTGGACCTCAATAACATTAACGTTGTCCGTTGCTTCCCCCGAGAGAGTGAGCTGCTCCTCCCCGTTCACTCCAATGATATCGTATACTGAAATCGGCTTGATGATCTCCGGTGGGAGGGTATCCTCGAATGTCATCTCCCCAGTCCCTTCATTGTTATCCTCGTCGTCCTCGATCATCCGGTTCAGCGGGTCTGCCCGGGCCCGAATGATCACATCTCCGAGAAACAGGTCATCATCACCAGTGTTCCAGATCGTTATCACCTCAACCAGTTCCGAGGGAGCAAGGAAGTTGGATACGGTGGCATCCTCAAGCTTGGTATAACTGGTCCCGCCATTATAGGAAACCTCGATCCGGACAGTGAATGCTTCTAAGGTGTCATTCAAACCGGAGTTCAGGATCGCGGTCCTGATGACCACACTATCCCGGGGATCGAACGATGTTTTTCCTGGTTCCAGGTTGGTGATTACGATTTCCTGAATCGTCAGATCAGGTTTCGTCGGGGATTCGAATACGATCAGCGTGAAAACCGCGGCCTCAGAGATATCCACACCGTCCCCCACCTTCAGACCGAGCTCATAAGTTCCGGCAGAATAGGTGTATTCGGTGAGTTCACTCTCCTCCATCCCTGTCCATCCGAACCATCCATCGCTATCAAGGTCCCAATCCCAGTCATTGATCTCATCGCCATCCTCATCCCATGATTCCTTCGCGCTGAATCGGATCATGATCGATCCTCCCCGTTCCACAAGGTACATTGCCTTCCCGGTCCCGGTCACGTTCTTCCAGTCATCTGCTCCTTCTTTCTTGAGCCATGCCACCGGTTCCGGCGCGTGATTAATGAAGTGGATATCAATTGATATGAACGCGTATCGTGTTCCATCCCTTCCCTCTGTGAGTTCTCCAAAGAGGAACGCATGGAGCACTCCCTCATCTGCATTTGCCTCGAACTCAGCTTTGGAGATACTGAGTACCGGGGGTGGATCATCATCCCAATGGATGCCGTAGAGGACATCGAAAAATTGGCACTGTCC
>CAZTGJ010000458.1:0-1567 GCA_964613025.1 uncultured Thermoplasmata archaeon
AATTTCAAGGAGAGAAATGACGGAATTGTATTTTTGCAGATTCCTACAAGCTATAATTGGGGTAGTTTTAAAGTTGTTCATTTTACCGGATCATTCTTGACTAATTTCGTGAACGCATGAAACCGAAAAATTGTTATTGAGGAGTGACAGTGTTTGCCTCGGTGAAGTAATTGGCTTCATGGCGGATAATCGCAGTAATCGTGTTCATATGCCTTGTCTCTGCTCCTTTCGGGACCATGACAAAGTTTGACGAGGTTGGGAATGAACAAGATACTTCTTTCGAGCAGGAGATACCAGAAAGAACTGAGTACAACCTTGCGAACATGAAGGGCTGGTTCACCGAGAACCGAGGGCAGATCGAGAATTCGGATGTGAAGTACGTTTATGGTGCCTCGGATCTCGCCATCGGGTTCATTGAGAGCGGATATCTAATCAAGTTGACAAATGAGGAGAATCTAACCAGTGTGGTGAAGCTGACCTTCGAGGGGAGCAACAGGGTGATGCCAGTGGGGAGGGGGGAGCTGTCTCACAAGAGTAATTATTTCCGGGGAAATGATTCTTCGAAATGGAGGAGTGGTGTGCCAAATTATGAAAAAATGGTATATGAAAATTTGTATGACGGAATTGATCTGGTGTTTTACACGAATGAAAAGGGGCTGAAGTATGATTTTATTGTTTATCCAAAGATTGACCCATTACAAATTTGTTGGTCCTATGATGGCGTCGACGGGATTTCGATTAATGATGCAGGGAACCTGGTTATAGAAACGCCCGCCGGGGATATTGTAGAACAGGCGCCGTACAGCTACCAATTCGCGGACCGGGAGAAGGCGGAAATCCGGTCAGGTTATCACATTGAAGGGTGGACGGTCAGCATCGAAACTGAGGACTATGAGCAAACAGCAGCGCTTATCATCGACCCGATGATTTATTCGACCTTTATCGGTGGTGATCGGTTGGAAGAACCCGGGGGCATTGCACTCGACTCGGATAACAATGCCTGTGTCGTTGGATTCACTGGCTCAGACGACTTTCCTACCACTCCTGGATCATATGACACAGAATTTGCCGGCGGCAGTTTTGATGCCTTTGTCTGCAAATTCAATACCGATGCCTCCGACCTGATCTTTTCCACGTTTATAGGTGGGAACAGCGGTGATGATGGTAGCGACGATCAAGGATTGGGCATTGCACTGGATGACGAGGACAACATATACATCAGTGGCCAGACAGGGTCAGATGATTTCCCCGTCACATCCGGCTGTTACGATGATTCTCACAATGGTGAAACTGATGTATTCGTCTGTAAATTAAATTCGGAAGGGAACGATCTAATATACTCCACCTACGTTGGAGGGGGCGATATAGAAAATGGTAGAGCCATATGCCTTGACTCAGAAAGGAACGTTTATATTACAGGTGACACAGGATCTTACGATTATCCAACAACCTCGGGTTGTTATGACAGCACCCATAATAATCCCGTTGAATCATCCGACGTGTTTGTATCCAAAGTGAACTACTACCCCCTAAAGGGGGCAGCGTCAAAGTGTTAAAATGCTTGTTT
>CAZTGJ010000459.1:0-1531 GCA_964613025.1 uncultured Thermoplasmata archaeon
ACGGGTTGTTAGGTGATCCTATCTCAGGACAACCAGTCATTCGGAGATACTGATTATGCAGAAAACTTTAATATTCAGTCAATTACACTGATGATAGATGCCAAATATAAATAAGCTCCAAGAAGATGTACCATTTCCCAATAATAAAAATGTGATTATAGTCTACATCATTTTATGTATTGTACTTGCTAGTATCTTCTACCGGTTCGTCATATATGAACAGGAAGCGTATTCCTTTTCAAGTCCCAAACGTTCCCTCACTATTGACAACAGCACCGAACAGTTCACGTTTGAATTTAAACCAAACGTAGAATTTGACAAAGGTATGCATTACTACTGCAATGTCTCGGATGAATCAAACACAATAATTGAAAAAGATTCCAAGGTCATGCTATTTATGGGGAAGCACACTTACTTACCGATCAGGATCAAAGTCAGCGTTGGGGAGGATAATTCTTCCCGGCCCAGTGAGCTGGAATTCAGTTTCACATTTCACTTCCCGGATGAACAGGAATTGAAGATCGTCAATTACAAACTCAATGAGGAACCAAATGCCAATGGGTTGTATGTGAGAATGGATTACTAGTGAATGTCAATCGCGTTCAATTGTTTCAATTTCCCATCCGTTCATCCATCCATAAATCCGTCTATAAATCGATCCATAAACGTGTTCATTCTAATATCTGCATCCATAAAGCGCCCGCAGTGTCATTTCACTCCGTTCCACTCCACTGCCCCCCACCCACCCTTCAAACAACTTACACCCGTAATGTCACTCTGTTTCATTACCTCCCACCCGCCCCCCCCACCGCACTTCCTCCTCCACTCGCTTCATCATGTTATTGAGATTCAACTTGATGATCATATTACAGATAGATATTTTAACTGCAAGATACTCTCCACCTCACAGTATCAGGGGAAAGATCATGACACGAAAACCCATTATTTCAATCTGTGGTGATTCCTATGTGCCAGATGGAGATATCAGACTGAAGCTTGCGGAACGGCTGGGAAGAAAACTTGTTGATACTGGCTACCGTATCGTGACCGGGGGAATGGGGGGGATCATGGAAGCGGCCTCCCGGGGAGCCAGTTCCTCAGAGAGCTATCAAAGCGGGGATATCATTGGCATATTACCTGGCTATGATCCGTGTGAAGCGAATAGGTACGTGGACATTCCCATCGCAACTGGGCTTGACCATGTGAGGAATCAGGTGGTGGCAAATTCGGATGCCGTGATCGCAATGGGAGGGGGAGCAGGTACCCTTTCGGAGATATGCTTTGCCTGGATGCTGGGTCGACTTGTCATCGCCTACCGGGTGGAGGGGTGGAGCGGGAAGCTTGCGGATACAAGGCTCGATCATAGGATCCGGTATCCGGATATGGAGGAGGACAGGATATTCGGGGTGAACAACGAGGATGAGGCCATAGAAATTCTCGCAAGCTATCTTTCCCGCTACGGAAGGGTGTTCCAGGGCATGGATTGATAAAAGTCGGAAAAAGAAACGATATTCTATGCGGGGGGAGGAGG
>CAZTGJ010000460.1:0-1501 GCA_964613025.1 uncultured Thermoplasmata archaeon
TATAAAAAATAGAGAAACGAGTACCGGGACCAGGGGGGAGGGGAACGGAGCGGAATTGGGTGAATAATCCCGTGAGGACGCATACCAGTTGTAGTAGGCTTCCACATCTGTCCCTGTGGAAATGATGAGCTGTTCGTCCGATAATGTCAATGACTGAATTGTTTCATCAACCTCGAGTTCAGACCTCTTTATTCCGTTCGCACCACTGAATACACTGACGCCGGAATCCGTGGTTACAAAAAGGTTTGCATACACATTCCCGTATTTGGGATCTGACATTCTGATAGGGAGGATGATACCCCCGGGAATGCTGGCATTCCAGACCTTCATTCCGCTTGGTCGATACGTCTCGATGGTATTGTTTCTGAACGGGATATATATCGATTCAATCTCGGGATGCACTGATTCGGCCCGACTGAAGAATATGGCAGGATCATGAGCCAATCCGGTGGTGAAGTTCAGGGACCAGTATTCGTCACCGGAATTTGCATGAAGGAGAGATATTTGTGTGTCGCTCCACAGGATCAGCAGCTCATAATACTCTCGAGGATCCAGGAGTGGATCATAGGTTGTTATCTCTCCAAATTCCATACCAAGGACTTGAATTTCCCTGACCCACCACTCCTCGATCTGGAGCTCGTCATGCTTGTTGACAGTCGCATTTTCCAGATCACAGCAATGGATCATATCATTCAAATTATTGTAAACAAGATATCGGTCGTTTGCAAACATACTGCTCCCCAGGTGATCCTGAAGGGTAAATTTCCATTTCAGAGAGCCATCCAGGGAATATGAGTGAATGGACTTCTGGTTCGTGTATATAAAAATGGAATCGGTTGTGTAACTTGGAGGGATGTGACCGAATCCCGAAACATCAACCTCCCAGTTCTCAGTTCCGTTCACCGGATCCAGAGAGATGATGGAATCCGCAGTATACACAAAAAGGGATTCACCGAATATGGCTGGATCATGAGAGAACGCCGAGGCGAAATCCAGATCCCACATGACTGATCCGTCAGTGAAATTCAGGGCATAAATTTTCCCTGTTTCGGTATAGGCGAAAATCGGATCCTCGGGGAGCGTCATATTGGGAACGAACCTCGGGATCATGTACGGATAAACGTAATGGGTCAATGCGACTTCTTCCTGGAAAGAACACTCCCACTGCTTCGGGTCATTCTCTTCCCCATCATCCACATCCCCATCATCCACTTCCCACTCGAAAAATGTAATGTTCCGCATGGCAGATCTCACGGCAAGAATTACTATTGCCCCCATAATGATCAATAGGATCGAGAACGTGACTATTTTGTACATTTCCTTTTTTCGTTTTATCCGGTTCCTCTTCATCCCCACGTGATGTGGCTTAAGGGTAAATAAAGAGGTTGGTGTTATGGCTTGACACGTTTTAATGAATGCAGAAGGTTCTAACCAGATGGCCTACATTTTTTTATAGTGCATAAAGTATGAAATAATTTGAGAAAGGAGGGGTAGCCATATT